>JBIIWQ010000053.1:0-9316 GCA_044338805.1 Crocinitomicaceae bacterium | reverse complement strand
CATTCAGATTTGGTGCAACAATCGATTTTAAAGAATCAGCTAATTCAGTAGCTAATTCTTTATTTCGACCATAAACCTCTTTAATAGTAATTCCTTTGTCAAAAAATGCTTTTCCAAGATGAAAGGCTACATTTCCAGTTCCTATAATAGCAATTGATGTAATACCTTTCATTTGGTTTAAGTCTTATTTACCGTGACATTGTTTGAATTTTTTACCACTACCACAAGGACAAGCATCATTTCTACCAACTTTTGGTTCAGCAATTACAGGCTGTTGTTTTTCTAAAGGCGGCATTGAGTTTTGAATTGCTTGCTGATAACCTTCACTACCTTGAAAACGAGGTGGAGCAGAAGATGAAGTATTCGAACCGTCTTGATTTAATTGAGCTTTATCGTAATTGTTTTGGTGCGTTATTTCTTTATTAGTCGTTTGAACTTCTTGTTCAACAGGTAAATCTAATTTCATCAACAATTCAATAGCTTCGGCATTCAACCTTCCTAACATCGCTTTAAACAAGTCAAATGATTCTAATTTGTATACCAATAAAGGATCTTTTTGCTCATATTGAGCATTGTTTACAGCCGAACGCAAGTCATCCATTTCACGCAAATGCTCTTTCCATTCATCATCAATTTTACTTAGAATAATATTCTTTTCAAATGATTTTGTAATCGCGCTTCCACCTGATTTATATGCTTCTTCCAGATTGATAACCATTTGAACTTCACGTCTTCCATCTGTTAATGGGAATACGATATTCTTGTATTTGTCCGACATTGTTTCATGAACATGCTTAATTTGAGGGAATGCCTTATGAGCGATTTTCTCATTTTTGCGCAAATATTGTTCACATAAAGCTGCATAAACTTTTTCAACTAATTCAGCTCGGTCAATACCTTTGTATTCTACTTCACTAACGGGAGATTCTATTCCAATTAAGCGTAACAAATCCATTTCAAATGCTTCGAAACCTTCTTTAGTATGAGCATAAACAGTTGTTTCGCAGACATCATAAAACATGTTGTCTATATCTAAATCCAATCTGTCACCATATAAAGCATTCTTACGTTTCTTGTAGATTGCTTTACGTTGAGCATTCATTACATCATCGTATTCCAATAAACGTTTACGAATTCCAAAGTTGTTTTCCTCCACTTTCTTTTGAGCTCTTTCAATCGATTTCGAAACCATACTGTGTGTAATAACTTCTCCTTCTTTCAAGCCCATTCTATCCATTAACTTTGCAATCCGTTCAGATCCAAACTTACGCATTAAATCATCTTCTAAACATACAAAGAATTGAGAAGAACCTGGATCTCCTTGACGACCAGAACGACCTCTCAACTGTCTGTCAACACGTCTTGAATCGTGACGCTCTGTACCTATAATTGCTAAACCTCCTGCTTCTTTAACTCCTTCACCTAATTTGATATCCGTTCCACGACCAGCCATGTTTGTAGCAATAGTTACAGCTCCAGCTTTTCCTGCATCTGCTACTATTTCTGCTTCTCTTTGGTGGTGTTTTGCATTTAAAACTTCATGTTTCACACCTTTCATCTTAAGCATTCTACTTAATAATTCAGATATTTCAACGGTTGTAGTACCAACTAAAACTGGTCTTCCAGCAGCAGATAGTTTTTCAACTTCATCAATAACAGCTGAGAATTTTTCACGTGCAGTTTTAAAAACTAAATCATTTTGATCTTTACGAACAGCTGGTTTGTTAGTAGGGGTAACTACAACATCTAATTTATAGATGTCCCAAAATTCCTTTGCTTCTGTTTCGGCTGTACCAGTCATACCACATAACTTATGGTACATTCTGAAATAATTTTGCAAGGTAATTGTTGCATAAGTTTGTGTTGCAGCTTCAACTTGCACATTTTCTTTCGCTTCTATTGCTTGGTGTAAACCATCAGAATAACGGCGCCCTTCCATGATTCGTCCAGTTTGCTCATCAACAATTTTGACTTTGTTTTCAAGAATTACGTATTCTACTTCTTTTTCGAATAAAGTATAAGCCTTTAATAATTGATTTATAGAGTGAATTCGTTCTGATTTGATACTATAATCGCGAATCAATGAATCTTTTCGTTCTAAAAAAGTTTCTTTTTCAAGATTTTCTTTTTGTAAACGTGCAATCTCCAAACCGATATCAGGCATGATGTAGAAATCTCTTTCGTCAGCACCTGAAATCAAATCGATTCCTTTATCTGTTAATTCAATTGTGTTATTTTTTTCGTCAATTGTAAAGAATAATTCTTTGTCAATTTTCTTCATATTTTTCCCTTGTTCTTGCATGTAGAAGTTCTCAATTTTCTGCAAGTGAGCTTTGATTCCAGGCTCAGAAAGGTACTTGATTAATGCTTTGTTTTTTGGTAAACCACGGTGCGCTCTTAATAAAGCAATTCCACCATCTTCCAACATTTGTTTAGATTCTTTTCCCGCTTCAACAGTTCCTGTTATTACTGTAAGTAATTTTTTAGCGTCCGCCAAACATTGGTTTACATAATTACGTTGCGCTGCTACAACTGATTCAACTCTTGGTTTTAATTCATGAAATTCATGTTCTTCACCACGAGGTGTAGGACCAGAAATAATTAATGGAGTTCGAGCATCATCAATTAAAACGGAATCGACTTCATCGACAATTGCAAAATGATGTTTTTGTTGAACTAATTCATCAATTCCTCCTGCCATGTTGTCACGTAAATAATCAAAACCAAATTCATTATTTGTTCCAAAAGTTATATCAGCAAGATAAGCAAGCCTTCTTTCTGGAGAATTAGGACGGTGTTTGTCAATGCAATCCACTTTTAAACCATGAAATTGATACAAAGGTCCCATCCACTCAGAGTCACGCTTAGCCAAATAATCATTCACAGTTACTAAGTGAACACCTTTTCCAGAAAGAGCATTTAAATAAACAGGAAGAGTTGCTACAAGCGTTTTTCCTTCTCCAGTTTGCATCTCAGCAATATTCCCTCTGTGTAAAACTGCACCACCCATTAATTGAACATCGTAGTGAACCATGCTCCATTTTACTTCAGCGCCTGCTGCAGACCATGTGTTGTGCCAAATAGCTTTGTCTCCTTCAATTGTAATTCCATCTTTTGAAACAGCCAAATCTTTATCAAATTGCTGAGCCGTAACTGTTAATTGACCATTTTCTGCCCATCTTCTTGCAGTTTCTTTGACAACAGCAAACGCTTCAGGCATTAGAACAGCTAAAATTTCTTCAATTTTTTCATCAATAGATTTAGATAACTTATCTATTTTTTCAAATAATTCTTCTTTCTCATGAATTGGTGTAGCTGGATCTTGCGCGATATCATTTAAACTCTTTAGTTCATCTTCTAATTCTTTTGTACCTTGTTTAATTAGATTTTGAAAATAAGCCGTTTTCGCTCTTAATTCATCATCAGATAACAAATTTAATTCAGTAGAAAATTGATTCGCTTTATCTATAATTGGTTGGTATTCCTTTGTGTCTTTTGCTGATTTGTCTCCAAAAAACTTCTTTAATAATCCTGCTATCATCTGTTTGTAATTCTTTTTGTAAGTGGCTTCAAATTTAATGAAATTTGAAAGCTATTGTAAATAAATTCCCTTAAAATTTCGTGTTTTTTTGTCATAAATCATTCCAAATAGCATTTGTCTGACAAATTGTCTTTGAGAATTGTTAATATTTTATAGTTTAAATAGTATGAATGAGGTATATTTTTTTTGAATTTCATAGTATCTTTGCGTCATGCATGAAATGATATTAATACTTGATTTTGGATCTCAATATACTCAGCTAATAGCTAGAAGAGTAAGAGAGATGAACGTATATTGTGAAATACACCCGTGGAATAAAATCCCGGAATTAACACCAAATATTAAAGGTGTGATTTTGTCAGGAAGTCCTTTTTCTGTTAGAGATGAAGCTTCACCAAAACCAAACTTAGAACAAATAAAAGGTGAATTTCCTTTATTAGGTGTGTGTTTTGGTGCCCAATACTTGTCGCATAATTATGGTGGAGAAGTTTTACCTTCTGCTATTCGCGAATATGGACGAGCACATTTATCATTTATTGATCACTCAAATGTTTTAACCCGTGGCTTAACAGATGGATCACAAGTTTGGATGTCTCACGGTGATACAATTAAAAAGGTTCCAGCAAATTATAAAGTTATTGCCAGTACTTCGGATGTTGAATTTGCTGGATATCATATTGAAGGGGAAGAAACTTATGGGATTCAGTTTCATCCAGAAGTATATCATTCGTTAGAAGGTGCAATACTTTTGAAAAATTTCATGGTTGATATTTGTGGATGTTCTCAAGATTGGACACCAGATTCATTTGTAGACGAAACAGTTTCAAAATTAAAAGCACAAATTGGCACTGATAAAGTAATACTCGGTTTGTCTGGAGGAGTTGATTCCTCTGTAGCGGCAGTATTATTGAATAAAGCTATTGGAAAAAATTTACATTGCATTTTTGTTGATAATGGATTATTGAGAAAGAATGAATTCAGTCAAGTGTTGGATTCATATCAACACATGGGTTTAAATGTGAAAGGTGTCAATGCATCGGATAAATTCTATGCTGCATTAAAAGGTTTGACAGATCCAGAGCTTAAAAGAAAAGCTATAGGAAAAGTATTTGTGGATGTTTTTGATGAAGAGTCGAAATTGGTTGAAAATGCAAAATGGTTGGGTCAAGGAACAATTTATCCAGATGTAATTGAATCAGTTTCCGTAAATGGAGGGCCTTCACAAACAATTAAATCTCATCACAATGTTGGAGGATTACCTGATTATATGAAATTGGGTGTTGTTGAGCCTCTGCGTTTATTGTTTAAAGATGAAGTTAGACGAATTGGTAAATCATTGAATATTGACGATGCGATTTTAGGAAGACATCCCTTTCCAGGTCCAGGATTAGGAATTCGAATTCTGGGAGAAGTAACGTTGGAAAAAGTGAAAATTCTTCAAGATGTAGACGCAATTTTTATCAATGGACTTAAAGAGGATGGGTTATACGACGATGTTTGGCAAGCTGGAGCAATCTTTTTACCTGTTCAGACTGTCGGTGTAATGGGTGATGAGAGAACGTATGAAAATGCTGTTGCTTTAAGAGCCGTAAGTTCTACTGATGGTATGACAGCAGATTGGTGTCATTTACCGTATGAGTTCCTTGCTAAAACATCTAATAGAATCATTAATCAAGTCAAAGGAATAAATCGTGTTACATACGATATTAGTTCAAAACCGCCTGCAACTATTGAGTGGGAATAGTTTGACTTATGGCATACGTATTGTAAACCAAGAAATAAAATAAGAATATGAAGAATTGGATTGTTGTTGCTTTTTTACTGTCATTTAGTGGTGTCTTTGCTCAGCCTGAAACAGCGCAAACTGAAGTGATAGGTGGAAAAAAGTATTATGTCCATTTTGTTCAAACTGGAAATACGTTATGGGGAATCCATAAAATGTATGATATTTCAGTAGATGACATTATTAAATATAACCCAGGAACAGAGAAAGGATTAGTTGATGGTCAAAAACTTTTGCTTCCTGTTCAGCTAAACACCGTTTTACATACTGTTGAAAGTAAAGAAACCTTGTTTGCAATTTCAAATAAATATGGCGTTACTGTTGAGAGTATAATTGCAAATAACCCAACAGCAGAAACAGGAATTAAAGTTGGAGAAATACTTACAATTGATGGAGTTGAAGGAAAAATAATAAAATCAGAGAATATTCCGACTACAAATCTTAAAAATGAAAATGTTCAAAACACAGAACCTTTAAAAGAAGATGTTACCAAATATAAAATCTCTTTCAAGGATACAATGATTCAACATGTGGTTCTTGATCATGAAACGCTTTATAGTATTTCGAAAAGATACATGGTTTCAGTGGAAGAATTGCTAAGTTTTAATGGGTTAAAAAGTTCGAGAATTAAACCTGGTATCGTTTTGAAAATCCCTATTAAAAAGGAAAAAATTCAAGTTTTAGAAAAAAGAGAAATTAAAACGATTGTCTTAAAACCTGTAGATTCTGCGCTTCTTTTTCCAAAAAAAACAAATTATAAAATAGCAATTCTTCTTCCTTTCTTTTTAGTAAAAGGCGAATATAATTCTGAGTATATTTCAACTCTTGCTACTGAGTTTTATATGGGTGCAAAATTAGCGATAGATTCTTTGGAGAAAATGGGTTTAGACGCTCAAGTTTTTGTTTACGATTCAAAAACAGATACAATATCGATTAAAAAGATTCTTGAGAAACCAGAATTTTCTAAAATGGATTTGGTTTTTGGTCCGCTTTCACCTGATAATGTTGATATTGTCGCTAGGTGGTGCAAGGTTAATAAGGTTAGAATGATTTGTCCCGTTTCTGTTAATGTTTCTGTGCTAAAAAACAATCAATTTGTATATAATGCTGTTCCGTCGGACGCTACCTTAATGAAAGGTTTTGCAGAATACGCATTAAATAACAATTCAAAAGACCAAGTCATTGTTATAAAATCAAGCAATGAAAAGGACTTGATAATGTATGAGAGTTTTAGAAATACTTTTTCAACATCAAATTTTGTCGGTTCTCGACCAAAATTAATTGAGGCAACAATGGATAATTATTTGTCATTTATGAGAAAAGGGGTGAACAATATTTTGGTTTTCCCTACAAATGATAAATCCTTAACACTTAAATTCATGAATAATTTAAGCACCTCAACGGATAAATTTAACGATGAGAATATTTTCGTTTATGGAACAAAAGAATGGGTCAATTTTGATGATGTTAAACCACATTATAAGAATAAATATAATTTCCATTTTGCCAGTCCAAATGATTTGAATTACAAATATGAAAAAACAGAAAATTTACATCGAAAATATAGATCAGTTTATAACTCAGACATGACAAAAATGGCTGTGCAAGGATTTGATGTTTTTTACTTTTTTACTGCTTCTTTATTATTAAATAGAGATGTGGATGATGCAATTATGAATCAGTTCGAACTGAAACAAAATGGCGCAGGTAATGGCTTTGAAAACTCTAAAGTCTATATCATTGAACAAGAAAATTTTGAATTAATCAATGTTCAAATCAATGAATAAAGATTTTATCGCTTCTGAATTTCAATTATTGCAAGACAGAATTTGCAAGGAATTAGAAACCATTGATGGGTTGCAATTATTTATTGAAGATCAATGGATTCGCGAAGAAGGAGGAGGAGGAAGAACACGAATAATTCAAAACGGTTCTATTATTGAAAAAGGAGGAGTGGCTTTTTCAAAAGTTAATGGCCCAGTTACAGATTTAATGAAAAAACAAATGGGCTTAGAAGGGAATCATTTCTTTGCTACAGGTGTCTCAATAGTTTTACATCCTTCAAACCCGCATATTCCAATTATACACATGAATGTGCGTTATTTTGAATTGGATAATGGTGAATACTGGTTTGGTGGAGGAATAGATTTAACGCCGCATTATATTGTACCCGAACAAGCGAAGGAATTTCATTTAGGATTAAAAAATATTTGTGATAAATATAAGAGTGACTTTTATCCTAAATTTAAAAATTGGGCAGATGATTATTTCTTTATCCCGCATAGAAATGAAACCAGAGGAATAGGAGGAATTTTTTTCGATCATCTTCAAGCGGATGAAATCATTTCAAAAGAAAATATTTTCAATTTTTGCATTGAATTGGGAGATACTTTTTCAAAATTATATAATTATCAAGTTGAATGTGGAAAGGTCCAATTCGTTACTGAAGAGCATCTGAAATGGAGAAATTTAAGAAGAGGTAGATATGTAGAATTCAATCTAGTGAATGATCGCGGAACAAAGTTTGGATTGGTTTCAGGAGGTAGAACAGAATCTATTTTAATGTCGCTTCCTGCGCATGCATCTTGGGAATATAATTATTTACCAACTCCTGAATCTGAAGAAAAGAAAACACTAAGTTTATTAAAAAAAGGTGTTGATTGGAAATTTTAAAATTGTTAGCTAAAATTTGAACTTTTTTAAAAATATTTGGCAACTATTCAATATCTTTATCGTCTAAAATAAAAATAGTATTCCTTATCATGAATAAACTGCTTTTAAAAAACGTATTTTGTTTTGATTTTAATATATTGTTTGTACCAAAAGTTGACTTGCATTTAAAATTTAATATAACATTCATTTCTAATAATTAACAGATGAAAACGTTGGTTACCTTATTATGACTGTATAATAAATCAAACTAAAATTGCTCATTTAATCTTTTTAAACTTTAATAATCATGAATAAAATTAAACATTTTTCGCTATTACTATTTTGTTTGCCACTTTCAATAAATGCCATAACTTCTTTTGAAAAGTTACCCGTTGAATTTGGAATTTTTAATAGCACATTACAAGCAGCTTTTAATCCAGTTAAAAATGAAATAACACTAATCTCTGTTGATGAAAAAACAGTTTTTGTAGTAATTAGCACGAATGGAATCGTGGACCAAAGTCTCTATTCAAAGGCAGAAGAAGTAAACACGCATTTTTTGAAGATAGAGGGTATTATACAATGTTCTTATTCGTGGAACAACAACAATATGAAGTTAGTTTTAGATAAAAAAAATGCTAAAGAAATTCTCATAAACACTTTTGGTTTTGAAACAAATATTATTTCAAATTTATTTTAATTTTTTAAAACATTCATAATGAATAGAGTTTTGTCCTTATTGAGCGTTGCGTTTTTTATCTTGTATTCAACTTATGTTGCAGCTCAAGGTGCTACATGCGGCGGTGCAAATCAAATTTGTGGAACTACACCCACTTTTCCTGCAATCACTACGGGTGGAGCAGCTGTTGGCTCTATTGCTGCTAACGTTGGGTGTTTAGGAACAACACCCAATGAGTCATGGTTTTTCTTTGAAGTTGCTGTGGCTGGTAACATTACAGGTTCAATAACGAATTCAAATAACATTGATGTTGATGGAGTTATTTTTGGTCCATTTACAAGCACTGCAGTGGCGTGTGCGGGTCTCGTTGCTGCTAATATTGTAGCGTGTGACTACTCAGCTTCTGCTACTATGTCATTTAATTTCCCTGCTGTGCCAGGAATATATATGGTTTTAATTACAAATTACAATGGTAGCGCGACAAATATTGATCTTAATTTCACGGCTGCGAGTAGCGATATAGTTGATTGTATATCTGAAAGTGCTGATTATAGTATTTGTGAAGGGAATCCGGCACAAGCTATGACGGCTAATCTTTTAACCACAAATGCTCTATGCCCCCCTGCAGTTTCAACAATTTCCTGTTTAACAAACACGCTTG
>JBIIWQ010000352.1:0-2614 GCA_044338805.1 Crocinitomicaceae bacterium | reverse complement strand
ATTGTTTAACCCAGAAGTTGCATTAGAGGCTTGAATTCAGCATTTGAATAATTATGCTTTTACAGATTATAAAGATGGATATTCAGCGGAATTCAATGATTTAGCTCAATTAAAACATGAAGAATTAAAAGAGTTTTAAAATATACAAAGCAAACTGGCACCGTTGTTTTTCAATAATTACTTCATAAAATTCAAAAAATAAGTTAAAATTCATCGTTTGTCACAAGTATATCGTAATATTGCAATATACAAATCTGAATACAACAATGGGAGCATCTAAATCAGCAGCATTTACATTAGAACAAAATGAAATATCCACATTATTTAAAGCGCTTGGTCATCCAGCTAGAATCGCAATTATACAGCATATTCTTTCGTCCAATTCTTGCATTTGTGGAGATTTAGTAGATGTCCTCCCTCTTTCACAAGCAACAGTCTCGCAACATTTAAAAGAACTTAAATCGGCAAATATTATTCAAGGTTCAATTGAAGGTAATTCAATCTGTTACTGTTTGAACCCAACTACTTTGGAAAAATTCAAAGATATTATTGGTGATTTTATAGAAGTGAATAATTGCGGTAAAAACGAATGTTGTTAAACAGATAAATTCGTATCTCAATTGGAAACACATAGGCACATAGAGAACATAGATGAAATGATATTTCTTAATTCCCTTCGACAAGCTCAGGGCAACGCATAATTGAACACACGTAACTCCATAAATATGAAACTCTCAGAAATCAAAGAAATTTTAACGCATCAAGAATCCGTTACTTTTCAATTACCAAACAATACTTTGGTCCCAAATCACTTTCATGTTACAGAAGTAGGTTTAATCACTAAAAACTTCATTGATTGTGGCGGAACAGTTCGCGAAGAAAAAGTCGTGAATTTTCAATTATGGGAAGCAAATGATTTTGATCACCGTTTGGCACCAGAAAAACTACTCAATATCATTTCACTTTCAGAAAAAACGTTAGGAATATCAGATTTAGAAATCGAAGTTGAATATCAAACCGATACTATTGGGAAATATAACCTGGATTTTAATGGAACTAACTTTCTACTTGTTTCGAAACAAACCGACTGTTTAGCAAAAGACCATTGTGGAATTCCACCTGAAAAATTGAAAGTAAAAATTTCGGAAATTGGGAATCAATCAGAAAATACATGCACGCCAGGAGGAAAATGTTGTTAAATGAAATATTCGTAATTCGAAACGCATAACTTTTTTCTTAACCACATAGAAACATAGAAAACATAGGTACATTCATAATTCTGATAAAAAATGTTTAAAAAAATTAAACAACAGTGCGATAAACTCGTTCAGCAATTTGATTCTATACCAACTGGTAGAAAGGAATTATTGAAGACGATTTCTATGTATATCCAAACGAAGAAAGAGGATAAGCTTCCTATCAATTTAGTTTATGTTTGTACCCATAATTCTAGACGTAGTAATTTTGGGCAAATTTGGGCAGCTGTTGCAGCTAGTTATTACAATATCCCTGATGTTATGACTTTTTCAGGAGGCACCGAAGCAACTGCTTTTAATCCAAACGCTATAAAAGCGCTGGAAAAAACGGGTTTTGAAATCAATAATGAAACAAGCGATTCTAATGCACAATACAAAGTTATATTCGGTGAGAATTCCTTTACAACTTGTTTTTCAAAAGTTTATGATGATGCCGCAAATCCTCAATCAAATTTTGCAGCTATCATGACGTGTTCGGATGCTGAAGAAAATTGCCCATATATTCCTGGAGTTGACTTGCGTATTGGAACAACGTACGATGATCCAAAAATATTCGACGAAACACCGCTACAAGACGAAAATTACTTGGAACGTTCAAATCAAATTGCACTCGAATGTTTATATGTATTCTCATTAATTCCCTTCGACAAGCTCAGGGCGACTCATAATTCAAATGGAAACACATAGGCACATAGGTCACATAGGGTTAATGTAATTCATAATTACCTCCCCATTCGGTCGGTGCAGCCTACGGCAGTCATAATTCCCTTCGACAAGCTCAGGGCAACGCATAATTTATAATTATATGAAAAAGAAATTAAGTTTTTTAGATAAATACCTCACTCTTTGGATTTTCCTAGCTATGGGAATTGGAATAGCGATTGGTTATTTTATTCCATCGGCCGATGATTTTATTAATTCATTCTCAAATGGTACCACCAATATACCGTTGGCGATTGGTTTAATTTTGATGATGTATCCTCCGTTAACGAAAGTAAAATTCTCCCAGATTCCAAAAGTACTAGCAAAGCCAAAATTACTTCTCGTATCATTTCTAATCACCTGGATTCTTGGTCCGTTCCTAATGTTTTCATTAGCAGTCATATTTCTAAAAGATTATCCAGAATACATGACAGGACTAATTGTAATTGGATTAGCACCATGCATCGCAATGGTAATCGTATGGAATGAATTAGCTAATGGAAACAGAGAATTTGTTGCAGGATTAGTTGGGATAAATAGTTTATTGCAAGTATTCTTTTTCAGTCTCTACGCCTATTTTTACCTAGAAATTGTATTACCATTATTTGGAATCAACGGATTGACAATCGATATCACAATTAGTGAAATTGCTCAAA
>JBIIWQ010000351.1:0-2623 GCA_044338805.1 Crocinitomicaceae bacterium | reverse complement strand
CGGAGGCGCAGCATTTTTATGTAATCAAAATCCTATAAGTGTTGCAACATTAAGTGGTGGTGGTTTGAATAATGATGAACCAGAAGCAACTTCTTGTTTAGAAAATGCTTTTGGTGCTGATGAAGGAAATTCTTCATGGTTTTATTGGACATGCGGAATTGCTGGGCCATTGACATTTGATATTACGCCATTAAATCCTGTTGATGATATTGACTTCATGGTATACCAATTAAACAGTACAAATCCTTGTGGACCAAGAACTGTAATAAGGTGTAATTCATCTTCTTGTTTAAATGCGAATGGCTCAACCGGATTAAGTTTAACTGATTTAGATATCACCGAAGACCCAAACTGTGATCCTGGAGAAAATGCATATTGCCAATTTGTAAACATGACAGTTGGAACAACCTATGCCTTATTAGTTAATAACTTCAGTGCTAATATGGGATTTACAGTCAATTTTGGAGGAACGGGAGCTTTCCAAGGACCAAACCCAAATATTGTTGCAGCACCATTAACAATTTGTCAAGGGCAAACAGTAACATTTAATGGTTCAACTTCTGTAAATGTTGCTGGTGGGTTAATATGGAATTTTTCAAATGGTGGCTCTCCTACTTCAGCAATTGGAAATGGTCCTCATGTTATTACGTACAATACTGCTGGAGCTTTCACTGCAATATTAAATGGAATTGATGCAAATGGTTGTCAATCAATAGAAACAGTTACGGTTAATGTGAATAATCTCCCTGTTGCGCCAACAGTTACAAATGTATCCTATTGTCAAGGGCAAACTTCAACTGCCTTAACAGCTACTGGCACAAATTTACTTTGGTATACTGCTGCAATTGGTGGAATTGGATCAGCAATTGCCCCATTACCTTCAACCGCAATCGTTGGAACAACAAGTTATTATGTTTCTCAAACAATAACAGGTTGTGAAAGTCCTCGAGCACAAATTGATGTAACAATTACCCCTCCCCCAACAATGATTGTTCCAGTTTCACTTGCTGAATGTGCGAATGATTTAATCAATTCAACAACCTTTTCAAGCACGGAAGTTGGAGTAACATATACTTGGACAAATTCAAATAATACTATTGGAATAGGTGCAAATGGGAATGGGAATATTCCAGCATTTACGGGATTAAACACATCATTAATTGACAATGTTGGAACTATTACGGTCACTCCTTCAGTTGG
This sequence comes from Crocinitomicaceae bacterium, assembly GCA_044338805.1. Classification (GTDB taxonomy): domain Bacteria; phylum Bacteroidota; class Bacteroidia; order Flavobacteriales_D; family Crocinitomicaceae; genus M0103. The sequence continues at coordinate 1,423 of JBIIWQ010000351.1, read as the reverse complement.
AACATGCAGTGGAACAGCAACCACTTTCACACTTACAATTTACCCATTACCTCCAGTAAATGCTGGAAGTGATCAATCTATATGTGCGGGAACTGCAATAACTTTAATTGCTTCTGGAGCAAGCACATACACATGGGATAATACCGCTATTGATGGCGCTCCTTTTATACCAGCAACAACTACTACTTATACGGTAACTGGCACATCTATTCAGGGATGCATTGCAGATGATCAAGTTCTTATTACTATAAATCCAATTCCTACAGTTTCAGCTGGATTAGATTTAATAATTTGCACTGGACAAACGGCAGTTTTAACTGGAAATGGTGCTGACACATATTCATGGGATAATAATGTTATAAATGGAGTTGTTTTTACACCTAATCCTGCGATAAGTACTTATACTGTTACAGGCACAACAGCTGCTGGATGCGCTTCAACAGATCAAATGATTATACAAGTTATTCCATCACCACCTGTTAGTTTTTCTCCTGATTTAACATTAGGGTGCTCGCCTTTTACTGTGAATTTCACAAATACAACGTTGAATTCTGTTAATTGTACTTGGGATATGGGAGATGGTAATCAATTGATTGGTTGTGGCACAGTTTCTAATACTTTTATACAAACAGGCTGTTACGATGTTACATTAACGGTGGCTTATGCATCAGGTTGCACAGCATCGTTGACAACTCCAAATAGTGTTTGTGTTGAACCTAATCCAATAGCCTCTTTTGTCGCAACACCATCCATTTTAAATGAATATGATACCCAAGCGACGTTTAATAATACTTCAGTTGGTGGATCAACTTACGAATGGAATTTTGGCGATAATACAGCCGGATCAGTTGAAATAGACCCAACACATGATTATGCTCAAGCTGGTTTAGGGAATTTCCTTGTAACATTAATTACCTATTCACCATTGGGTTGTATAGACTCTGTTCAAAGTGTTATTCAAATAAAAGAAGATTTACTGTTTTATATTCCAAATACATTCACCCCAGATGAAGATCAATTTAATCAATTGTTCCAACCAATATTTACTTCAGGTTTTGATCCTTACGACTATACCATGTGGATTTTCGATCGGTGGGGCGAAATAATTTTTGAAACGCACAATACAGATATTGGATGGAATGGAACTTATGGAATTAATCGCGGACTAGTACAAGACGGAACCTATAATTGGAAGATTGAGTTCAAAAGAAGTGACTCTGACGAAAGGGTTATGAAAATTGGACACGTTAATGTAGTGAGGTAAATAAATTTATCGCATAAAAAAGGAGTTTAAAATATAGACTGAACCCAAAAGTTTAGACAAATTTATTACTAATTATTGATAATAATGAGCTCGATATTTTATCGGGCTCATTTTGTTTAAATTCGACTTGATTCTGTCGTTATTATAATAGCTTATATA
>JBIIWQ010000350.1:0-2624 GCA_044338805.1 Crocinitomicaceae bacterium | reverse complement strand
TTCTGTTTCTTTATTGAATAATCAAAGTGTTACTGCATTAGCAATCCCAAGAAAAGCATTAGTTGGCTCGTTAAAAAACCCGCAAGTATATGTTATAAAAAATGGGAAAGCGATGCTAACTTCTTTTAATGCAGGAACTTCAGATGGAGAATTCATTGAAGTAGTAAATGGTCTAACAAATACAGATCGCATAGTAGTGAAAGGTCAAGTCAATTTGCAAGACAAATCAAACGTAAAAAAGAATAAATAAGCTAATTATCATGACTTTAACAGAATTATCCATAAAAAGACCTTCTTTCATTATTGTAATTTTCACAATTTTGATTGGTGGAGGATTGATTAGCTACAACCAATTGAGCTATGAATTATTACCTGACTTTTCTCCTCCCATCTTAACGGTTACTACAATTTACCCGGGGGCATCACCACTAACAGTTGAAAACCAGGTTTCCAAACCAATGGAAGATGCTTTGAGTGGTTTAGAAAACATTTCGGAAGTAACCGCATTCTCTTTAGATAATGCTTCAGTAATGCTTTTAGAATTTAAAGCTTCGGCTGACATTGACTTATCGTTAGAAAATGCCCAACGAAAAATAAATAACATCCTCAATAAACTTCCTGATGGTGCTCAAACGCCTGTTGTTTCCAAAATAGAACCAAATGCATCCCCAGTTTTACAAGTTAGTGCAGTGGCAAAAAACATGGACGAAAGGGATTTCATGGAGTTGATGGATGACCAAATTTTACCTCAAATTAAGCAAACAAAAGGTGTAGCCGAAGTTCAAGTAATTGGAGGAGAAAAACGTGAATTCCGCGTGAATGTGGATAAAGACAAAATGAAAATGTATGGTTTATCATTGGCAGGAATAAACCAAGCAGTTGCTTCATCAAATGTTGAATTTCCGACTGGAAAACTAAAAGATGTTTCAGAACAAATGACCGTTCGATTTTCAGGAAAATTTAAAACCGTTGAAGACCTTCGAAATTTAATTGTTTCTGCAAATGGAACATCCGTTGTTCGTTTGGGTGAAATCGCAGAAGTTGAGGATGGTGAAGAAGACCAAATTACAGTTAGTCGCTTTAATGGGGTGAATGGAATTGGTATGCGTATCAAAAAACAAAGTGATGCGAATGCTGTGGATATGTCAACCGCAACTAAGGAGAAATTTAAACTCATCGAAGAAAAATACAAGAAAGAAGGTGTTAAATTCACAGTTGCTACAGATACATCGAAGCCAACTGTTGAATCTGTAAATGCTGTAATTCACGATTTGGAATTGGCGATTTTGCTTGTTGCAGCAGTGATGTTAATCTTTTTACACAGTTTAAGAAATGCTTTTATTGTATTAATTTCTATTCCAGCTTCCTTGATTTCAACTTTTATTGTCATGTATCTTTTAGGTTACACCTTGAATTTGATGACTTTATTGGCAATGTCATTGGTAATCGGAATATTAGTCGATGACTCTATAGTTGTGCTCGAAAACATATACCGCCATCTTCAAATGGGCAAAGACAGAAGAAAAGCATCGTTGGATGGTAGAAATGAAATTGGATTTACAGCTTTAGCGATTACATTGGTTGACGTTGTTGTATTTTCTCCTGTAGTATTTATTGAAGGTACCATTTCAGATATTTTACATCAATTCTCCATTGTAGTAGTTGTTTCAACGCTGATGTCATTATTTGTATGTTTCACACTTACACCATGGCTAGCATCGAGATTTGCAAAAGAAGTAAAATTGAATCCTAAAAATCCAATTCAAGCCGTATTAATTTGGTTTGAAAAGCGCATCACTATCTTCACAGAACAATATGTAAAATTAGTTGGTTGGTCCTTGCGTCATAAACTCATCATGGGGATTGGTGTCATCACCATTTTCTTTGCCAGTATGGCAACTATGGGATTAGGAATTGTTGGTCAGGAATTCGTAGCACAAGGAGATCAAGGTAAATTTATGATCAAATTGAAATATGATAAGAGTACCACTTTTGAAGAAAACAATGTTACAACTTTAAAAATTGAGCAACTGATTTTAGCTCAAAAAGACATTGTTGATATCGTATTTGCAAATGTTGGTGGACCAAGTTCAGGAATGGGAGCAGCATCATTTGGAGCGGAAAATAAAGCGGAGTTAACGGTTAAAATGAAAGAAGGAAAACAAAAAGATTTTCCAACAATCAAATACATGAATGCTATTCGGAAACAAATTGAAGATAATTATCCTGGTGTTGAAGTGAAGGCGTTGAATATTGGTATGGTTGAATCAGAAGAAGCTCCGATTGAAATTTTCCTTTCATCTGATGATCCTGAATTATTAATTAAAGAAGCACGCAGATTAAAGACAACCATTTTAGGAATAAAAGGAGCAAAAGACCCAACAATTTCAACGGATGATGTTACACCAGAAGTTCGAATTGAACTTGATCGTGAAAAAATGGGACAGTTGGGTCTTCCCATCGCAGTTGTTGGAATGCAATTACAAAATGGATTAACCGGTAATAATGATGCTCAATTCGACGACAAAGGTCAGGAATACAATATTCGTATCATGATGGATAAATTCGATCGTAAAAACATTGATGATATTCGAAACATGACTTTCTCAGCTTCTGATAACAAA
>JBIIWQ010000348.1:0-2630 GCA_044338805.1 Crocinitomicaceae bacterium | reverse complement strand
ACCAGAAGAATCCATAGCGCAAATCAACAAAAATCAATATGGCAAGTACAAGGAATTAAAAAAATCAATTACATTAGCAAAGTAGCTTAACTAAGACTCCCGAAAAGCTAGGCAAGTCCAAACCCTTTTCTATTTTTCTATCAATATTCTAAAAAATAATTATTCATTAAGAAATTGAATCTACCATTTATCTTCCAATAAAATTCAAAATGTAGTTTATACTTTTAATATCTTATATTTGAACTAACCAACGTGAAAAATATATAGAATTAATAACCAAAAAATTAATTTTATTTTTTTTGCTAAAACTATTTTCAGATGAAAAATCTATTACTTTTTATTGCACTTACTTTCGTATTGAATAGTTATTGCCAAAACATTGAAGGTACTTATACAAATGGGGTGGGCCAAAAACTTGTTATTTCTAATGCACAAGATTGTTGTTTTGATTTCAAAATAATCTGGGGTATTAATGATGAATGGAGTTGCTTATTTGAAGGAGAAGGAATTGCTGAATTTAGCGACGTTAATTCAGCCTTCTTTGGAGAAAATTCTGAATATCCAGATATACAATTCACTATAACTGGAAATACAATTAGCATTTTGGGTGGTTATATGTATATCGGAGATGATTGTGCCAAATATGGTGATTCAGGAGAAGAAACATATACTAAATTTAAAAAATAAGTTATTTAATATGAAACAATATACTATCGGAAGAAGTTCAGATAATGATTTTACAATAGATGATGCAAGTGTTTCTCGCCATCACGCTAAAATTATTCAAACCGCAAGTGGAATAGTTATTTGCGACAACGGTTCAAGTAATGGTACTTTTATCAATGGAAACCGAATCAATCAAGAATCGCCATTAAAAAAGAATGACATTTTAAAATTAGGAACAGCACTTGTTCCATGGATGAATTATGTTGGATTTCAGGAAGAGAGCAATTCTCATGCTACTAAAGTAATAAAGGAAGAAGCTCCAAGATCGATTCCAAGGCCAGTTCAAGAAAAAGTAATAAATGTGCCACCAAGCCCAAAAAAGGTTGGCAATTCTGGCGTACGCAAATTTTTTGGAATCATTTTTTTACTTATTGGATTAGTGGCGATAAGCGCTGGTATTGGAGCTGTTACAGAGGTTGGTACACGAAGTCAATCACTTGAAGATCAAACTCAAACTGTTTTTGATAATAGTCATTCTGAGTCAAACAGCAATCAAGAGGAAGGTGGTTTAATTTTAGTTGGTGTTGGTTTATTCTTTTTAATAATGGGCATTATACGAATTTCTACTAAATCACGCTCACAAGTGCGCGCTGAGGCAGCATTAATTACTGCAAACACTTATCAGTCAGCAATAATAAATAATTCTTCTAGTAACAGCAACTCCTCAGATATTTATGAGCAACTAGAAAAATTAGGTCGACTAAGAGACCAAGGTGTAATTTCAGAGCAAGAGTTTCAGACTCAAAAAAACCGTTTAATGAATTGATATTTTGGAACCTATAGCACTTGGTTTACAAAGATTGAATAGTATTAACTAATAACAAATTACTACTATGAAAACAAAACAAATTTTATTAGCAAGTATTCTTGGGATTTTAGCAAGCTGTAACAATTCTGAATCATCCGAAAATCAGCTACAAGAAAGCAATATATCTCAGGGTGAAGCAAACCAAAATTCAGAAGTAAACAACAACAATACTGTTGAACGAGCTAGTGAATCTTCCAATGAGACCAACGACGAAACAAAAATTATGCTTGGAACTTGGTCTGGAGAAATGAATGGGAAAAAGTTGACGGTTGTTATAAATGAAGTAAATGGCCAATCACTCTCAGGCTTCAATATTCTAGGAACAACAAAAAGGGCTTTAAAAGGTCGTTTTCAAATTGGTTCTTGGGATCAACCTTGTGCAAAGGCATACGATGTTACGCTGAATGAGCCTGGTGATGATAAATGGGATGGAGTGTTTACTCTAAAATTTGTGGGATACAGAAACGCGAATGAAAGTGATCAAGGATTGGAATGCGTAGGACCATATTCTGGTTCCGAAGCATCTGGATCATGGGAAGCAAATAATGGAAAACTATCACATGAGTTTTATTTAGAAAAGCAATAAAAACACTTATGAAACAAATTAGAATAGGCAGAAATCAAGATAATGATGTTACAATTGACGACACTAGTGTATCAAGGCATCATGCAACAATCGTTCAAACAGCTAGTGGTTTTATTATTTGCGATAATAATTCCAGCAATGGCACTTTTATTAATGGTCAGAGAATAGAGGATGAAGCAGTATTAAATCAAAATGACATCTTAAAATTAGGGACTGTTTTAGTTCCTTGGAAGAATTATTTTGAAGTCAATAGCGCAAGAGAAGAGCATAAAACAAAAATCGTTTCTGAGGAATATGAAACAACTTCAAACATCACTAGCAAAGGCCCACAGAATAATGCATCAGCGTATGAACATACTCATAGTCCTGCTCCTAAGAAAAGTAAAACAGGCTTGATTGTTATTCTTTCAGTTGCTGCAATAGGCATCATTTTAGTTTTTGTTGCACTGTCCTCTCGTCATTCGAGCAGTAATAGTTCATACGATGATTATGCATACGCAATTCCGGTAG
>JBIIWQ010000347.1:0-2635 GCA_044338805.1 Crocinitomicaceae bacterium | reverse complement strand
GACATTGAGGCTGTTGTTCAAACGATTGAAATTGCGATGGAATACCGTCAAAAGTTCAACCGTGATATTTTTATCGATTTACTTTGCTACAGAAAATATGGTCATAATGAAGGTGATGAACCGAAATTTACGCAGCCAAACTTGTATAACTTAATCGCAAAACACCCCAATCCAAAAGAAATTTATTTCTCTCAATTGGAAAAAGAAGGTGTGATTACAAATGCTGAAGCAAAACAAGTTGAATCAGATTACAACGACTATTTAGAACTTGAGTTTGACATCTCACATCAAAACGATAAAGCATTAGTGCATGATTTCTTAAGTCTTACTTGGGAAGGTTTCCGTCATGGAAAAACAATTGACTTTGAAAAATCTCCTGAAACCGGCGTTGAAAAAAAGAAATTGCTTGAGCTAGGAATTAAGCTTTCAACTTTACCAGAAGGGAAAAAATATTTTAGAAAAATTGCTAAAATCTTTGAGGATCGATTAAATGCTATAAAATCTGACAAATTAGATTGGGGTTCTGCTGAGATGTTAGCATATGCCACACTATTAGTCGAGGGTCATCCAGTTCGTATTTCAGGTCAAGATGTTGAACGCGGAACTTTTTCTCACCGTCACGCTGTTGTAAAAACAGAAGATACGGAAGAAGAAATCGAAACATTGAACATGCTTTCAGATAAACAAGCTAAATTCTCCATTTACAATTCACATTTATCGGAATATGGGGTTTTAGGTTTTGAATATGGTTATTCGTTGGCAACTCCAAAAGCATTAACTATTTGGGAAGCACAATTTGGTGATTTCTTCAATGGTGCACAAATCATGATTGATCAATTTATTTCCGCAGGGGAAGATAAATGGGCTACTCAAAGTGGGTTGGTTATGCTTTTACCTCATGGTTATGAGGGACAAGGAGCAGAGCATTCAAGTGGTAGAATGGAACGTTTTTTACAACAATGTGCAGACAACAATATGCAAATTGTAAATACATCAACTCCTGCAAACCACTTTCACTTATTGCGTCGTCAATTGAAACGTGATTTCAGAAAGCCGCTAGTAGTTTTCTCTCCTAAGTTGTTATTACGTTATCCGAGTGCTGTATCATCGTTAGATGAAATGGCAAAGGGTTCTTTTCAAGAAGTAATTGATGATCCAAAGGCAAAAGTCACAAACATTGATACACTTGTTTTCTGCTCAGGCAAATTCTACTATGAAATGTCAGAAAAAGCTGCAGAAATGGGAGTTGACAATATGGCTTTCGTTCGTTTAGAACAAATATATCCGTTACCAAAGACACAAATTGATGCAATTATTGCAAAATATAAAAATGTAACTAACATCCTTTGGGCACAAGAAGAGCCATCAAATATGGGTGCTTGGACATTTATTGCCATGGCGATGAGAAACATCCCTTTTATTGGAATTTGTCGTCCTGGAACAGCTGCATCGGCTGAAGGATCTAAAAAATTACATGAGAAAAGGTTGAAACAATTGTATGCAGATCTTTTCCATTATGCAAAAGTTAAGGTTAAATAATTAGCTATAAAATTTTAAAATAGACAACTATGTCAGTATTAGAAATGAAAGTACCAAGTCCCGGAGAATCAATCTCTGAAGTGGAAATTGCACAATGGCTTGTTGCTGATGGTGATTATGTGGATAAAGATCAGGCAATTGCAGAAGTTGATTCTGATAAAGCAACACTAGAACTTCCTGCTGAGGATAGCGGAATTATAACCTTTAAGGCTGCCGAAGGAGATGTAGTAAAGGTTGGTCAAGTTGTGTGTTTAATCGACACATCTGCAGCACGACCTGCCACTTCGACCCCTTCGGCCCCTTCGACAAGCTCAGTGGCCGATTCTACTGTAAAAGCTGTTGTTGCTCCTGTTGCTGAGAAAGTTACGACTCCAGTTGCTGTACCTAATCCAGATCCAATCAAAAAAGAAGTTTCTTATGCTTCAGGTACTCCATCAATTGCAGCTGCAAAAATAATGTCTGAAAATGGCGTTTCAGCAAATCAATTGAATGGTACTGGTAAAGATGGTAGAATCACGAAACAAGATGTTGTTGCGGCAATGTCTGCTGGTTTTTCTGCAGCAGATGCGCAAGGTTGGGGTGGTACACGTGATCAATCTCGTGAGAAAATGTCTATGATGCGTCGTAAGATAGCAGAACGTTTGGTTGCTGTTAAAAATGAAACAGCAATGTTGACTACTTTCAACGAAGTAGATATGAAACCAATCATGGATCTTCGTGCTAAATACAAGGATGCATTTGCAAAGCACCATGAAGTGAATTTAGGATTCATGTCCTTCTTCACAAAGGCAGTTACTGAAGCATTGAATTTATTCCCTTCTGTTAATGGAAAAATTGAAGGAAACGAAATGATATTGCATAATTATGCAGATATAGGAATTGCCGTTTCTTCTCCAAAAGGATTAATGGTTCCAATTGTTAGAAATGCTGAACAAATGTCGTTGGCTGAAATTGAGCGTGAAATTAAACATTTAGCTATTAAAGCAAGAGATGGAAAAATCACTCCAGACGACATGACTGGTGGAACATTCACTATCACAAATGGTGGTGTTTTCGGATCCATGTTATCTACACCAATTATCAATCCTCCTCAATC
>JBIIWQ010000345.1:0-2639 GCA_044338805.1 Crocinitomicaceae bacterium | reverse complement strand
GGGAGTTGATGTTTTGATAAAATATAGTAAACAACGCTTGTTTTTATGGGGTGTTTACTCATACGGACATTCAACACGTTGGGATGGATTTACAATCTACAACCCTGTTTTTGATAGACGACATAATGTAAATTTAGTAGGAACGTATTTGTTTGGTGAGAAAAAAGACTTAGAACTTAGTATCCGATGGAACTTAGGATCAGGACTTCCATTCACCCCTACAGCAGGGTTTTATCAAGGAAATAATTTTTCTGGTGGAGTTACAACAGATTATACAACGTCAAATCCATCAACCGTATCTACTTTGTTAGGGACTTTCAACAGTAATAGATTACCTTATTATCACCGACTTGATATAACTGTTAAAAAACGATTTACATTTAAAAATGAAGATGTAATTGAAATAATTGGAAGTATTACGAATGTTTACGATAGACGTAATATCTTCTATGTGAACAGAATCACAAGTGAGAAAATATACCAATTCCCTATTTTACCAAGTTTAGGAATAAGTTATAAGTTTTAAGAAAATTACTAGTTATTAGTTGCTTGTATACAAAATATTCCGTTCTTGAATCATATTTGAATTTTAACACATATACTTTAACTAGCAACTTTTAATTTGAAATAATTACTTTTTAATCTACTTCATCCAAGCATTCAAAGCGCTTTTTTGAGAATTATTTGGGACAACTACTTCGTTAATAGTGTATTCTGAATAGAAATTTCTATTCACCTCCGGAAGTATTAATTCTATCAATTTACCAGCACGAATGAGTGAAATGTTCTTGGGCGAATGATCTACAAATAGCAACCATTTTTCTAGTTCTCCTTGACATATAAAATTATTTACAGCGATTATTTCATCGCCTATCATCATTCCTCCAAGATCCGCTGGACCACCAGGATACATGGCTGAAACGATAAAATTATTTCCATTTTGTGCTGCTTTAAAGCCCAATCTACTGGCAGAATATGCTTTTGCTGGAACTTGTTTCATTTCCAATCCTAAATAGTCGAAGCTTTCCGTTAATATTGCTTCATATGAATTTGTACCATGCACGAATTCTTTGAAAAAGGTTGTAAGAGAAATTCCAGAGATATTTTCAAGTTCTTTGAGATAATCTGCTTCTGAAACTCCTTTCCCATTCAAAGCATATTGAAAATACAAGCTTTTCATTACATCATCCAAACTCGATTTATTGTTCGTAGCGCGAAGAATCATCACATCTGTCACAAAAGCCAACAAACATCCTTCCGTATAAATAGACACTTTACGACCAGGTGTTCCAGGCACATAACCATCTAACCACGTATCAAATGATGAATCTCCAACAGAATAATTGAAACGAGCATGGTTATCAAAATGCTTTTGCAATTGAACATTCATTTCTAACAAATAGTTAGGCAAATCAAAAAACGAACTTTTCAATAAAAACAAATCACCCATATAGGTTGTCACACCTTCGCAAATATATCCTAAACGTGAATAATTTTCTTTCGTAAAATCATACGGAAACATTTCAATTGGTCGAATTGCTTTAACATTCCAAGTGTGATATAATTCATGTGAAGAAACGCCTAGTAATTCTTTATATAAAGGCCCGAAAAGGTCGTAAGTAGGTCCAAGTGTAATAACTGTTGATTTACAATGTTCAACACCATGATATGCCTTAATTGGAAGTATTTGAAAAAGGAAATGATATTCGCTCACTGGAAACTCAGTGAATTTTTCAATTTGCTTATCTGAAAATGCTTTAAAATCCTTTTTAATTCTATCCCAATCAACCTCTACGGCGCCATTAAACCATAAATGAAATAAAGTCTGACCTGATGTGTATTCGCCATGTTGAAGATTTTCAGAGCAAATAAACGGTGAATCAGCCAATTCATCAAAATTATCAGCCAACAATACATCTCCTTTTCGAGTCATTGAACTTGCTACTTTCCAATTAGCAGGTATATTCAATGCCAAAGCAGTTGGTTGATCTGCGTGAGATTCAGAAAAAACACAGCAATTTACAGGATTGACATATAATTGCTCTTTTGATAAAAAAGTTGAACCAGAATTTAAATCAAACGCATAATAACTGTATTCTACTCGAATCGATTTTGTTTCTTTTGTATCTATTTCCCAAGCATCTTTAAGAATTTTTGGTGCATCAATACGTTTATTTTGATCATTATAAACTTTGAACCCTTTTACATTTTTAGCAAAATTTCCCAATTCATATCTTCCAGGTCTCCAGCTTGGTAGACGAATAATTGTTGTGTCACCAAGTTCTTCAAATGTTGCTTTTATTTGAATATATTGTTGATTCGGATTTTCAATGCTAAAGGAATAGTTTACCATGGTGTTTGTTACAATGATTATTTGGTCAAAATTACGAATTACTAATGATAAAACTAAAATGAAACACATAGAAACATAGAACACATAGGACTGAATTTATAAAAATCTTCAACTATTTTTTAAATCACGAATTCCTATTGATAATTCTAAATGAAACACATAGAAACATAGAACACATAGTGGACTTGCCTAGCTTTTCGTGAGTCTTAGTTAAGCTACTTTGCTAATGTAATTGATTTTTTTAATTCCTTGTACTTGCCATATTGATTTTTGTTGATTTGCGCTA
>JBIIWQ010000343.1:0-2653 GCA_044338805.1 Crocinitomicaceae bacterium | reverse complement strand
ACTTTTTTCCTTCTTTTTGGAGCACAAAGTCAGTCCAATGGATTTGAGGTAATCAAAAACATGGAGTTGATGGATCAAATCTATCAACACCTTGAAATGTATTATGTTGATGAGCCACAAACAGGGAAATTATCAAAAGTTGGGATTGATGCAATGTTAAAGGAGTTAGATCCTTACACTGTTTATTATCATGAATCAAACATTGAAGATTACCGTTTGATGACAACAGGTCAATATGGTGGAATTGGAGCTCTGATTAGAAAAATTGGCGAGTTTACTTTTATTGCAGAACCTTATGAAGGAAATCCTGCAGAAAAATCAGGATTAATGGCTGGTGATAAAATTATCTCAATCGACGGAAAAACAATGGTGAATATTCCTTCGGATGATGTTTCATCTGCTTTAAAAGGGCCAAAAGGAACAACAATTGAAATTGAAGTTGAACGCGAAAATGTTGGAAAGAAAAAAATATCAGTTACTAGAGATGAAATAAAATTACCTGATGTTCCCTATTCAGGAATGTTAAATGAAACAATTGGATATATCAAATTAAACAGTTTCACGCAAACTGCTTCTTCAGATGTTAAAACTGCATTTTTAGAACTCCAAAGTCAAGGGATGAAAGAAATCGTTCTAGATTTAAGAGGAAATGGCGGAGGATTGCTGATTGAAGCAGTTAAAATCGTTAATTTCTTTGTCAAGAAGGATGAAATTGTTGTTACCACAAAAGGAAGGGTTGCTGAAGAAAATCGCACTTACAAAACAATGGAAGCGCCTTTAGATTTAAACATCCCACTGACAATATTAATGGACGAAGGCTCTGCATCGGCAAGTGAAATTGTTGCGGGAAGCATTCAAGACTTAGACAGAGGTGTTATTATAGGTTCTACTTCTTATGGAAAAGGACTAGTGCAAAGAACATATGATTTAAAATATGGTTCAAAAGTGAAATTGACTATTGCAAAATACTACACCCCATCGGGAAGATGTGTTCAACGTTTAGAATATTATGAAAAGGAGGCTGGTGTAAAACCGAAAGAAATTCCTGATTCATTAATTAAAATTTTTAAAACTAAGAATGGTCGTGACGTAATTGATGGTCGCGGAATTGAGCCAGATGTTGAAGTAATTTTGGATGATTTCAGTAGATTAACGGCTACCATCTATTCCAGTAATTTACTTTTCAATTATGCGACAAAATATCACTCAACACATGCTACAATTGATGCTGCTGGAACTTTTTCTTTGACTGACCAAGAATATAATGATTTCAAAGCTTATGTTTTAAAAGAGGAGTTTACCTACTCTACTGCATCAGAAGAAATGTTGAAGAAAATGAAAGAAACGGCAGAAGAAGAAGGATATTACGACGAATCAAAAGCTGAATATGATGCATTATTAGCTAAAGTTGTACCATCAAAGGAACGTGATTTAGAAAAATTTAAAGAGGAAATCAAAATAATGCTTGAAAATGAGATAATTTCACGCTACTATTTCCAAAAAGGCAGAGCAATTGATTCCTTTAGAAATGACGAAAATATTGCGAAAGCACTAGAATTATTAAAAAATAAAACGCTTTACAATACTATTTTGGGAAAATAGCCGTTCTGAATATACCCAAAAACAAAACTATTTATGCTCAACCGAGTTTTCGGCAATAATTTCCATGATTATTTCCATTTATTTGGATTAAGCTTGCTGGCTTTAGGTTTGCCTTGGACAAAGATTTTATTGTCTTTAGGTACCATAATCCTTTTTATAAACATTCTTTTAGAAGCAAACTTCAAGGTGTATTGCGACCGAGCAAAAACGAATAGATTTTTTCTCTTAATAGCTTTTTTTTGGGCATTACATGTCATTGCATTAATTTGGACAAGTGATTATTCATATGCAATGAATGATTTAAGGATTAAACTTCCATTAATTATAATTCCAATGGTTTTGGTTTTTAAGCCAATTCAATCAAAAAAAGCACTTAACCTATTATTGAGTCTTTTCATAGTTGCACTTTTAGTTACCTCAACTTATAATTACGCATCCTATCAGAATTGGTTTGGTATACGAATTCATGATGATATTCGTTCACTTTCACTTTTTGTCTCCCATATTCGTTACGGAATATTAATTGCAATAGGTGCTGGAATATGTATATACTTCTTCTCAACCTTAAAAACACCTAAAAGATGGTTGATATTACCGATATTAAGTTGGTTGATTTACTACACTTATTTCAGCCAAATAATTTCAGGTTTTATTGCTTTGGTTATGGTAATATTAACATTCACTGTATACTCAGTATATAAAAAATCAAAGAAATTTGGATTAATCACATTACTCATTTCAGCAACCCTACTATTCAGTCCTTTATTGTTATTAATACCAATAATTCAAAAAAAAAATACTATTAATGTGCAATCTTTACCGAAACTGACTGCGCAAGGAAACCCTTATAAGCACAACACAGATCTGACAACTTATATCGACGGCAAGCCAGCTCTTTTATTTATGTGTGAAAAAGAGTTAAGAAGGGAATGGGTAAAAACCTCTAAAATTCCTTATGATAGTTTAGACACAAAAGGGCAAGTTATGTCATTCACTTTGGTAAGATATATGGCATCATTGAATCTCCGAAAAGACTCCGTTGATTTTCAGA
>JBIIWQ010000341.1:0-2669 GCA_044338805.1 Crocinitomicaceae bacterium | reverse complement strand
AATAAAAGAGATACAAACCAAATTAAACAATCGACCAAGGAAACGCTTTGACTATGAAAATCCTATATTTGTTATGGAAAAATTATTGTTTAACCCAGAAGTTGCATTAGTGGCTTGAATTCAGCTTGTTTTTTAACAAGTCGTTAGCGGTGTCTTCAACCAGCTTGTTTACGCTCATTTTTCAGTGATTAATATAGGTGAGTTCTATCTTTACAAACAATTTAACAAAAAATAATCCTTAGGAAAGATTGATTTCACGTTTTCCAGGTCATTTTATTGAAAAGCACTTTCCTTTTGGAGGTGTTTTTTTTCTTTAGTGCGTGTTTCAGCGCTGTAAAAATAAAATGATTTATAAAATAATACAAGAATTCACTTTATAAATAGCTGGCTCAGTAGGAATTGTGTACCTGCAGAATTCCTGTTTTAGAAATTTTAGATTGATGAAAATCAGTGAAAAGCATGAGTAATGATCTTTAAAATAAAATGTCATTGGATTTACTTTACAACATATAATTAACAGTAGTAGTAATTCTAAAATTAAAAAAGATGAAAGTAAAAGATGTAATGTCGGAGCATTCAGTAAAATTTTGTTCACCAGAAACAAAACTTCAGGATGCAGCAAAGTCAATGAAGGCAAACAATTGTGGCGCCTTGCCAGTGGTTAATAAAGACAAAAAGGTATTGGGGATAATTACCGATCGAGATATTTGCCTTGCCAGTGCTCAAACGAAATCTGTTCCTTTTGAAAACCGAAAAGTTGAGGAAATAATGTCGAAACGCGTGTACACTGTAAAAAGTAATGACGAAATTTCTGCCGCTTTTCAGCACATGCGCAAAAATCAGATTGGTCGCTTGCCTGTTGTAGATGAAGCAGGTAAATTGAAAGGAATTGTGTCGTTACACAAGTTACTTAACCATAGCGTAAGTGAAGAAAAAAAGCTATTAGGCAATCTATCTGACTCAGGTGAGAATTTATTAAAAACGATTCAAGCTGTTACGAACAGATACAATAATAATAGAGTTTTAAAAACGGCTGAAAGAAAATTGTTAAAAGCAGCAGAATAACTAAACTGTTTCAGAAAAAGGAGGTTTTCGGTTGAAAGTCTCCTTTTATAAAACAGTTAAAATGTTACTTTAACGTTGTCTTCATTTAACCTAATGAGATTAGAAAATGTACTTTTTAGAAGTGATTTTCAATTTAAGAAGAGTCATTAACCAAATTGATTTACACTAACAACTTACAATTATGTCTGATGTAGAAATTGAAGAGATTTTGGATCACAAGGAAGAATTTTGTGTTTCAATTATCTTACCGACCCATCGTTTAACGCCTGATAGATTTCAGGATAAATTAGTATTCAAAAAAATCGTTTCAGAGGTTAAAAACCTATTAATCGAGAAAAGTAAGGAAAGTCAAAAGGATATTTCTAACGTTATTGAGAATTTAGAAAAGCAATACGAGCAGATAGATTTTAATCATTCTTTGGATGGATTAGGAATTTTTGTTTCTTCTACGATCTCAAAAAGTATTCGATTTCCATTTTCTGTAGTAGAAAAAATCAGTATTTCAGATAAGTTTTATGTAAGAGATCTTTTGTATTACAATCAAACTATGTTTGATTATTATGTCTTGTCTTTACAAGAAAATGAAGTACGTTTATTTGAAGGACTTGGAAGTAAATTGAAGGAAGTCCATAACACCGATTTTCCTTTGGAATATAAAATAGAATACGAATATTCCGATGCGAGTAGAATTACTTCAAATGGCAGTACCGTTTTTAAACAGTTTGAAAAAGATAAAACAGAAATTCAAGAAATTAGAATGAAAGATTTCTTTAAAAAAGCAGATAAAAAGTTGGTAAACTATGAATATTTTGGTCGTCCAATCTTACTAGCAGGCGATAAACGTTTAATAACTGACTATTTGCAACTAACAAAGAATTTGAATAATGTTATTGGTAAAATTCAAGGTAATTTCAACGTTGATATTCTTCAGGATTTTTCAGTAAAAGCATGGGGAGAAGTGCAACGAAGTTTTAGAACTGCACATAATAATCTACTATCAACTTTACCAGATCTCGTGGGAAGTGAAATGATTGCTGTTGGAATAAGTGATGTTTGGAGAACAGCCGAAGAAGGGAAAGGTCTTGAATTAATTGTTGAGAAAGATTTGATCAAACAGGCCTATTTTTCGAGTGATAAATATTTAATGAAGTTGAGGCACCAATCGAATGATGAAAGTTATAAACGTATTAACGACCTCGTTGAGATGATTATTCAAACTGTTTTAAGCAAAAACGGTCGCGTAGTATTCGTTGAAAATGGCAGCATGGGAAATTTTGATGGAATTGCTTTGAAATTGAGATATCCTGATTTGGGTTAAGTCGCTATTGGTTCTATTACTTATTGGTTTAGCGTTATTGTTCAAAGAGGACAATATTATGCTAGATTGTATCTGCTATTACTTTAGGATCTGATTTTTGAAATCTATACTAGATTCAATTGCTAATGCAAGTTTTTAATAAAAAAGGATTACCCTAATACAAGATTAGGAATAATCCTCTAAAAGTTAAAAATTTGGATTATGAAGCACAAACAATTAACCTTTGAACAAAGATATGCAATAGAGCATATGTTGAAAGATAAACATTCAAAAAAAGCTATTATTT
>JBIIWQ010000052.1:0-9545 GCA_044338805.1 Crocinitomicaceae bacterium | reverse complement strand
TTCTTTTTATCATACTTCACAGTAATATTAGAAGATTCCACAAATGGAGAACTGAATGATGTCATACTCATTCCTAAAAGAGTCGCTGCTAAAATTAATTTTTTCATATGGAGAGATTTTTTAGTTTGAACTAATCTAATTATTATATAACTCAAAAACTACTAAAATATTTTAAATGAGAGGATCAATTTTGCTTTTCATGAAAAAAGAGCAGGTACTTTCATACCTGCTCCTCCGTTTTCATTCCAAGACTTCATATCTTGCGATACTTATACCTAAAATTCCTTCTTTCTTAATCAATATTAAAACAACAGTAACTGGTTTTTAAGCCAGCTTCGGATTTGACAGTTTAATCTCACTTTTTAAGGTGGCTATATCTGCTTCAATCAGTCATATAGGTTTCCCCTTACATGATTCAAGTTTCCTTGTCATCGAGTGCAAAAGCCAAAAACTTTTGCACCTATACTATTATTTCAATCACTCTCAAGCCCACGGCTATATACCGTTCTTTGGATAAGATCATGCAAGCATAACCATTACCTAATCATTTAACGAATTTCACACCAAATGATATAAGCTCTCACTTCCTTTGTGTCTGCCAGTTTCAAAAATCTTTTACAATCTCCTATTTCTAACTTAACCAATACTTAAAGAACGACTTCATCAACTAAGACATTACAAAGATAAGTACATCAAAATGAGATTATAATGATATAGATCAATCTCAGGAATGATTCTAATCAAAAAACGTCTTAGTGAAATAATTCCATGTTTTTTATTCAGTTTTAATATTTGTATCTTTCAATCGTGAAAAAAATCTCTAGACGCAATTTTATTCCTGCCATTGGTGCGTTGCTGGTGACACCTGTTTTATTGTCAACATCCAGTGAAATCAACGAAGGACAAACTCGCATTCGTTCCAAGGCTTTAAAAGTTGGCGATGTTGTTGGACTTTGTGCTTCAGCTGGTGCTTCCCATGATTTGGCTGAAGTTGATGGATTTATTTCGATTATTGAGAGCCATGGTTTTTTAGTGAAAGAAGGAAAAAATGTCCGTAAAAAACTAGGCTATTTTTCTGCTTCAGACGAAGAAAGAGCAGCCGAATTCATGGGTTTTATTTTAGACACAAATGTAAAAGCAATCTTTTTTACTCGCGGTGGCTGGGGTTGTGCACGAATTTTAGAATTTCTAGATTTTGATGCAATTCGAAACAATCCAAAAATAATAATGGGGTTCAGTGATATTTGCTCTTTGTTGAATACTATTACAGTTAAAACAGGTCTTACAACATTTCATGGCCCCAATGGTAATGCAAGCTGGAATGAATTCAGTTGGAAATCAATTGAGGAGTTAATTGTTAAAGGCAAAACTGTAACATATCCTTTTCCAAGGTTGGATCTTGTTGAAGCGAAACCTGAAACACTAGTCTCTGGGAAAGCTACTGGACAATTATTTGGAGGTAATTTAACAGTAATGACAGGATTATTAGGAACTCAATATTTACCCGATTGGACGGGAAAAATACTCTTTTTTGAAGATGTTTTGGAAGAACCTTATAGCATTGATCGCATGTTGACACAATGGAAATTAAATGGTGTTTTCGATAAAGTTTCAGGAATTATTCTGTGTCAATTCCGAAAATGTGTCCCTGAAGAACCTGAATGGTCATTTACCTTGAATGAAGTTTTTCAGCAGCACTTTCAATCGCTTTCAATTCCTGCTTTTAGTGGATTTTCTTTGGGACATGTGAAAAACAAATATTCCGTTCCTATTGGAGAAATTGTAACAATGAATGCCGATCTGTTTTCGTTAGAATTAATCGAGGCAGCGGTAATTGTTGAATAAGCGTCAGTAAAAATAAATCCAATGAGTCAATAAATTTTCATGAATCTATACTCATTCATAAAATTGATTTTTTGATTTTTTTTGAAAATAAGTCAAATTATATAAAGATTACTGTAGTTTTATCCAACTTTAAAAAAATACTATGGCGCTACAAGAAAAAACTGACTACGTATTCTACGAAAGTGGATTAATGTTAAATTCTAAACAACCAATGAAGAATGTTGATGTTTGTTTAGTAAGTACTAAAAATTACATTTTTTATGCCCCTAAAAAAACTGTTGGATTGTTCTTCGTATTAAATACGATTAAGACGCATCAATATTTTGATGGGGTAACAATTGAACAAGGGGTACGAAAATTAATTGACAATTCTGAGACTATTGAAGATCTCGAAAAATCAATGATTGCATTGCTAGAAGACGATGAAAAACTCGTTCACAAAATTGCCGAAAAAAAAACATTTAAAATTAGAGGATTTTTAGGTAAGCATACATTGCGCATGAGTACTGGTGGAACAAATTGGTCTTCAGTGATGCCAAATGGAAAAGGTAACAGCAAAGAGTTTAGAATTTTTCACGGTCAATAAATATGATTTCGTGGGGAACTAAATATGACTTTGTTGGTGAGTTTTATGCAATTCAGGAAGAAGTTTGTAAAATTTGTTCTGAGAAATCACAGCCCATTTATAGTGTAGAACAAGCTTATTTTAAGCTTTATGGGTTGTCTTTATTTCCAACTTACAAATTGTATTTTAAAACATGTAATTCCTGTAAGGCAAAATTGAAGGTAAAATCAACGGATTTAAATTTGCCGATGGTAAAAAATGTGCTTCCAGGAAAATTAAAATTCAAGTATATTTGGGGTTGGATGGTATTGATTCCTATACTTTCATTGGTTTACTATTTATATACCATTGTTTCAAAATCTTAAATTTCAACAAACCTATTAAAACTAACTATTGAAAAGAACTCATCGGAAACGGTGTGTTTTTTTTAATAAATCAACATTCTAATTCCTCCTTTAACAATGGATATTAGTTGATCTCCAGCATCAACGTATTCGCCATCCATTTCAGAAGATGCTTTTCCCTTGATTACTTTAATTTCAATTGATTTAGTTTCTAAATAATGTGCTTCTGGGTGTTGAATAGGTAATCCTTTTTTCAATTTCGCTAAATTCTTAATGTAATCGAACAATGATACTTTTCCAAGAAGTGTAATATTCAATGTGCCATCGTTTATTTTCGCATATGGATTAATGGTTAATCCATTTCCAAAAACACTTCCATTACAAATCGCTACCATCAATATTTTTCCTTGAAATTCAAAATTATCTGTTTTAATAGAAAGCGTTGGTTTTTTAAATCCAAAAAACGTTCTTAAAATAGCAATTGAATAGGAGGTTTTTCCTTTAAGGAATTTTCTTTGTTTATTCAATATTTCCACCACTTTTCCTCCGAAACCAACATCTGCAATGTTCAAAAAATAATGTGTTATGCCCATGGTGTTAATTTTCCCGACATCAATAGGGGTGCTTCTTTTTTCAAGAATAGCATTCAAAAAATCAACAGATTTGAATTTCATTTTTGCACTTTTAACAAAATCATTTCCTGTTCCATTCGGTAATATGGCTAGTATCGGAACAACCGTTTTGTTTAGCGGCATTATACCGTTTAACACTTCATTCATTGTTCCATCACCACCAACGGCAACAATAACATCGAATAATTGATGCACACACAATTTTGCTTCTTCAATAGCTTCCTTTGGTATTTTGGTAAGGATATTTACTGCTTCAATTTCTGGATGTTCTTCACTTAGCTTCAAAATCTCTTGAACTTGAACTGTCAATTTTTTTGACCCATTTATTATAAAAGCAACTCGAACCATTGAAGTAAAAGTATTAAAAAAGCCTGAAACCAAAAACGGCACCCTTTTGAGGCGCCGTTTCCGTTTACGATATGCAGTTAGTCTTGCAGTACTGGAATATCTACACCAGGACTTACAAGAGCCTTTTTAATTTTCTCTTCTAATTCTTCCATTAATTCTGGGTTGTCTTTGATCAGTGCCTTCACAGCATCACGACCTTGACCTAAACGCGTTTCACCGTAGGAGAACCAAGATCCACTTTTCTTCAAAATATTTAAATCCACTCCTAAATCGATGATTTCACCAACTTTAGAAATTCCTTCTCCATACATTACATCGAATTCTGCTTTTCGGAAAGGAGGTGCAACTTTGTTTTTAACCACTTTCACTTTTACGCGGTTTCCAATAATTTCTTCTCCGTCTTTTAATTGACTCGATCTGCGGATATCAATTCGAATAGATGAATAAAACTTCAATGCGTTTCCTCCAGTTGTAGTTTCAGGATTTCCGAACATCACACCGATTTTTTCACGCAATTGGTTGATGAAAATACAACAACATCCAGCTTTATTGATTGACCCTGTTAACTTACGCAACGCTTTTGACATCAGACGTGCTTGAAGACCCATTTGAGAATCTCCCATTTCGCCTTCAATCTCAGCTTTTGGCGTTAATGCAGCAACTGAATCCACAACGATTAAATCAATTGCACCTGAACGAATCAAATTATCAGCAATTTCTAATGCTTGCTCACCATTGTCTGGTTGAGAGATTAATAAATTATCAATATCAACTCCTAAATTTCTAGCATAAGTTGGGTCAAAAGCATGTTCCGCATCAATAAATGCAGCAATTCCACCTTGCTTTTGTACTTCAGCAATTGCATGAATCGCCAACGTTGTTTTACCTGATGATTCAGGACCATAGATTTCAACTATTCTTCCTTTAGGATATCCATTGATTCCTAAAGCTATATCTAAGGTTAATGACCCGGAAGGAATTACTTCCATTTTTTCTACTGGAGCATCGCCCATTTTCATTACGGTTCCTTTACCATAAGTTTTGTCTAGCTTTTCCATTGTTAATTGGAGCGCTTTTAATTTTTCTGCATTTACTTCTTTAACTGCCATATCGTTTTTTATTGCTCTTTCTTTTTACTCGTAAACTAAAAAGTCAGAATTGTTATTGATTACTATTTTACAAAAATACATTGAGTACATCGTAAACTACTTACGTTCTATTTATTTATTAAAAATTTCTATAATTTCTGTTGCGTGATCCTTTGTTTTAGGCTTTTCAATGATGCCAACAATTTGTTGATTTTCATTGATTAAAAAAGTTGTGCGGTGAATCCCATCATATTCCTTACCCATAAATTTCTTTGGACCCCAAACACCAAATAGATCAATTATGGTTCTATCTTCATCTGCAATTAATGGAAAAGGTAAAGAAAATTTATCTGCAAATTTCTGATGTGAAACAATCGAATCCGCACTTATTCCAAGGATTTTAATTCCAGCTTTCTCTAAACCTTCATAATTATCTCGAAGGTTACATGCCTGAACAGTACACCCAGGAGTATTGTCTTTCGGATAAAAGTAAATTGCTAACTTCTTTCCTTTGAAATCCAATAAGGTATTTATTTTATCATTTTGATCTATTCCACTAAAATTTGGTGCGTGATCTCCTATTTTTAAATGCTTCATTATTTTGCTGACTATTTAAACATTATTTTGACGATTTATTAATCAAATATAAATCGAATTTTCATATAAACAAAAAATAAAATGAAAAAATGTTTAAAATTTCGTCAAAATAGGAGAAACAAAAAAGCCTTTCGTTGATTTGAAAGGCTTTCTAATTGAGTTTGAATCAAATTATTCTTCGTCTTTTACAGCTAAAGTTTCAAATTTAACTTTCATGTCTTTAAATAATTTTTGCTTTTTTCTTGCTTGATCTGTATAAACGGCATCTTTGTTTTTTTCATGAAGTGCAATTTCAGCATCCAGCTCTTCAATTTTAGAATCAAACATAGAAAGTAAATAGTTACTGTTTTGCGGGATGAACATCTTGGTATAATAGCCGCCTTCAGCATTCAAGTGTGCATATAATTCAAATGACTGATCCATCATTTCTGGTTCTTGTCGCGTAATAAAATAGGTCAATGAATTCATGACACTCAATTGATCAAATCCTTGTAATATCGTTCCTTTTAATACGGTGTTGAAAAATTCATAATTCTCTTTTTCTCCATAAGAACCATATAATTGTGCAACACCAGTTATCATTTTTGATGATTTTTCAGCTTCCAATCCTTTTGCTTTTGTCAATGCAAGTGTTGGATTTGCCTTCCCAAGATTCTTAAGGGCATTTGAAACAACCAAATACGATTGGTCTTTTTCGATGCGATCAATATAAACTTCAGTAATTGCATCAGCTCCCATATTATTCGATAAGAAATTCAATGCAGCAGATCGAACTTGAGACTTTGAATCATTCAATGCTAAATCCTTTATCAAAGCAATTCCTTTGTCTTTATTGTCAACATTCAATTTCGCTGCTTTTTCAATTGCCAATAAACGAATATTCCAAAATGGGTCGTTCAATGCATACAAAATCAATTGCTGTCCTTTTTGATCCTTGCTTTTTGAACCAAACATTAAAGCATCTTTCCTTGCTCTATAGCGTTGTCCATTATAAAACTGAAAAATGTATTGTTCTGTTGGTTTCGTTTCACTGATCTTTGCAAGTAACATTTGTTGGTTGTCAAAAATCACATTATTTAAAGTTCCGCTAAATGACAACACAAATGATTGGTTCAATTTGTCAACTACAACTTTATGAATATGTTTCCCATTTGAATCAAACACCGCTATTTCAAGTGGTAATTTGAAAATAGGCGACAATTCCAAACTTTGGTTTTGTTTTACTGAAACTGTTACCGTATTTGCAGCTACATCAATTTGTTGATTCACCTCTAATATTGGATGTCCAGAACCCAAATACCATTGATTAAAAAACCAATTCAAATCCTCACCACTTACTTCTTCAAAAGCCAAACGCAATTGATGAAATTCGGCCGCCTTGAATTTATTTACATTCAAATAGTTACTGATTCCTTTGAAAAAAGCCTCATCACCTAAATAATTGCGCAGCATGTGTAAAATTCGACCTCCTTTATTATAAGAATGACCGTCAAACATTTGTTCTTTATCATCATAATCTAACCATACTAAATCATGATAACCTTGCATTTGACTAGATTGGTAATACCCATCCGCTTCGACATCTGCTTGGTAATCCGCTTCATCCAGCCCGAATCGGTGCTCATCCCACAAATACTGTGAATAATTCGCAAATGATTCGTTCAATGTTAAATTCGACCAAGATTCACATGTTACCAAATCACCAAACCAATGGTGAAACAACTCATGTGCAATAGTCGATTGATCATTTTCATCCAATAATTCTCTGTCGGTCTTGTAAACATAATCTCCAAAAACTACTGCTCCTGTATTTTCCATTGCCCCAGAAACGTAATCTCTCACCACAATTTGGTGGTATTTATCCCAAGCATATTCGACACCTAATAATTCAGAAAAATGTTTAATCATCGCAGGAGTTTCCCCAAAAATTGATTTTGCATACGCTTCCCATTCTTTTTCAACGAAATAATTAACCTCCATCTTTGTGCCGTCAGCACGTGTATAAAAATCCTTTATTACTTTAAATTCCCCAACGCCCATCATGAATAAATATGGAGCATGTGGTAAATCTTGTTTCCAGTAATCAGTTCGAGTGCCGTCTGAATTTACTTTTGAAGAAACCAATTTCCCATTGGATAAAGTGGCGTATTTATTTTCCACCGTAATATATGTCTCTTGCGTTGTTTTACTGTTAGGGGAATCAATTGTTGGAAACCACACAGAGCTAGATTCTGTTTCACCTTGCGTCCAAATTTGAGGCATTTTTGCTTTTTCTTCATTCTTTGGGTTGATAAAATACAAACCTTTGTCTGAAGTAATCGCAGCACTTCCGCCCGTCATGCGTTCGTCAGGTTTCGCAACGTAAGCAATCACAACAGTATATTTATCATTACGAGTATATGTTTTATTTAACTTGATTTTGAGATACATACTATCTGATATATAAGTCAAATTAGCGCCATCCAGTTGAACTTTTAGAATGTCCATTCCTTTTGCGTCGAGGATTAAACTGTCAGATGCATAAAAATGTGGTTTTGCAGTAATTGTTGCAACACCATTCATTCGCGACTTTGACCAATCGAAATTTACTTCCAATTTAGTATGGATCAAATCCGTAAGTATAGTTTCTGTTGCTTGATAAACTGGGCGTTGCTGTTCAACTTCATCAATCAATAAAGTGTCTTGTGCCCATTCATTGTCTTCTGAACTCCCTAAATCACCGTTCTCTTTTGGTTTATTTGTTCCACAAGCTGCTACGAAAAGTAGGATTGCGACATATACACTTTTTCTCATTTGTTGAAGATTGTTTCTACAAAACTGTGTAATTATTTTTAATTCTTTACAGTAAAATACAGTAAGGGAAACTCTTTGTGTTATTTTTGTACTAAATACATGATAAATGGCAAGCAATACTTGGAGTTTTGATGGGAAGGAAGTAATTGGGTCACAAGGTTCTGTTTTAAAATGGGACGATCATCAATTCTTTACATTAACGTATAAAGGGCAGAAATTTTTTGGTGAATTATTAGAAGATAAATCAGAAGACAATTTTTTGAAAATTAAAATCAATCACCGTGTTTTCGAAGTGAAGAAAAAAGGCGAATTAGATGATTTGATTTCTGCTTTAGGATTAGATATCCCTAAAGTTCGGAAATTAAAAGAATTACAAGCTCCAATGCCTGGACGTATCGTTCAAGTTTCAGTTGAAGTTGGTCAAGAATTAAATATTGGCGACGAAATTTTATCGTTGGAAGCGATGAAAATGGAAAACATTCTTAAAGCAGAAGGAGTTGGAACCGTAAAAACTATTTTTGCTGAAGCAAATCAAGTTGTAGAAAAAGGTTTTGTATTAATTGAATTTAAATAAATCGAAAATGGAAAAGGAAATTTACATCACAACTAGCTCAATCCTTGAAGGGTTTAAAGTTCAATCCCAATTAGGATTGGTTAGAGGTATTACTGTTCGTTCGAGAGGTCTTGGAGGAAATATTGCAGGAGGTTTTATGGCAATGTTTGGTGGGAAAAGCACCATTTATACAGAGCTTTGTGAAAACTCTAGAGAAGAAGCATTGAAGTTAATGATTTCAAATGCAGAGTCATTAGGTGCTAATGCAATAATTAATATGCGTTATGAATCGAATGAAGTGATGCAGGGGTTGACTGAGGTATTGGCTTATGGGACTGCTGTGATTGTTGAAGAAAATTAGAAAACAAAACATTACAAAAAAGGGGAGAATCATTAGATTCTCCCCTTTTTTCATTTCGCTACTTCTAGCGCAAAAGCTTTTTTGATAATAATGGGGTACTTTGCCCCGAATTCAACAATACACCATTCCTGAAATTTTTTGATTTCTTCCGCAGAAGTAATCCATTTCAATGCTTTATACAGTTCCTTTTGAAACAAATGAGCATCAAAACTCACTTTAGTAAGAATCTTTTTTGTTAATTCCAGCATAGTTATTAATGTTAGTACTTACAATGAAACGAAAAAAATGAATCCCTTGTATATTTAGAAATGTTAAAAAATAAAAAAGG
The DNA here is from genome assembly GCA_044338805.1 of Crocinitomicaceae bacterium. Classification (GTDB taxonomy): domain Bacteria; phylum Bacteroidota; class Bacteroidia; order Flavobacteriales_D; family Crocinitomicaceae; genus M0103. The sequence continues at coordinate 91 of JBIIWQ010000052.1, read as the reverse complement.
TCACTCTTTTAAAATGACCTTCTTCGATTTCTCTTTAAAATTAGGCGTTTATGGAATAATCTTTTTTTCAACAATTTGATAAATCTCCAAA
>JBIIWQ010000340.1:0-2685 GCA_044338805.1 Crocinitomicaceae bacterium | reverse complement strand
ATAAACAACGGATGCTAATAATTCTGGTGGATTATCAAGCATTTCAACTGGAGGAAGATCATCCTCAGATTGAAATAAAAATAAAAAACTCACTATTACAAAAGGAAACATGGCAAAACCCCAAAAGGCGTATGTCATTTTTTTCTTGCCTACTTCAGAAAAAGCAACTTTAGTTTCTTTTCTATCCTTCATGTCAGATTATTTTTTGTAAAAATAAAGATTTCTTTCATTCATTGTGTGCTTTTTAGTTATTGAAGATCTTCTCTTCTTTGACTATCTAATTTCAATAATATAAACATCATCATTGAAAAAGACATCATTGAAGAACCACCATAACTAAAGAAAGGTAAAGGTATTCCGATTACTGGAGCAAAACCGATATTCATTCCAATATTGATTGCGAAATGATAAAATAAAATCATGGCGACGCTATAAGCATAAATCCTATTAAAGGATGATCGTTGACGCTCTGCGATAAATATTATTCGGAGCAACATAAACATATATAAAAACACTAGAATGATTGTGCCTAAAAAACCCCATTCTTCAGCAAAGGGACAAAAAATAAAATCCGTTTCACTTTCAGGGACATGGTTACTTTCGACACTTGAAACAGAAGCTTTATTGTATCCTTTCCCTAAAAATCCTCCTGATCCAACAGCGGCCATCGCACGGTTACGATTGTAATCTTCTCCATCGGGATCTTCCTTTAACCCAAGAAATAATTCAATTCTATCTTTTTGGTGTTTGGCCAAACCTTGAAAACCAAAATTAACGGTAGACACCAATCCAGCGGCAAGAATGTAACCAATAATAACAATTAAAACCACTCTATTTCTATCGCGCCTCGAAGACATGAAGCGTAGAATAAGAAAGATTAAAATAGCAAGTATTGATAAGGATAACATGACCACCCAAAATCCAGCAATTTGCAAATCAGGAAAAGCATCAAAGGTTAGTATTTCATTGCTCATTAATAGTGTAACAAGACTTAAAAAGACAACCACAAACAACAAAGGAATAAAGTGCGTTCCAACCCATGTTTCTTTAAATTTAAAACCTGGAATGCCATTTAATAATTTTAAAATAATCGGATCGTACGTAATTCCTTCTCGATACATTACAAATAGAAAAGAAGTAAAAACAACAAATGTTCCAGCATCCGGCTGTAGTAAAACCAAAGCCATTGGAATTAGAATGATTGAATTTGCCAATAAAACTGTTTTAACCGTTTGTTGTTTAATGTTGACCGAACTAATAACTCTAGAAAGTAATAGTGCCGTACCAATTTTTGCAAATTCGGCAGGTTGAATACCCATTGTTCCGATACCTAGCCATGCTCGAGCGCCATTTACAGGTGGCATAAACAATACGATAACAAGTAAAACAAGTGTAAATAAGTAGATTGGAATCGAAAATTTTCGGTAAATATCTGAATCAATTAAAAAGACCAGTAAACCAAGAAATAAAGAGAATCCAACCCAAATTACTTGTTTTCCATATTTTTGAGAAAAATCAAAAAAATTGGGATGATCTTCATTATAAGCTGTGGAATAGACAGTAGATAAGCCCATTATCAAGAGTATAATGTAGACCACAAACAATGCCCAATCAAAATGAGCTACTATTGATTCCCCTTTTCTCATTTTATTCCAGAAAAATTTGCCTCAAGAATTATCTTTTCTCTGTCTTTTTCCATGATTTTTCGCGTCAAATACTTTTCAATCATGAGTCCAGCAGTTGGTGCAGCCCATAATCCCCCTCCTCCTTTTGCGTTTTCAATAAACACGGCGATAGCAATTTTCGGTTTATACATTGGCGCAAAGGCTACAAATACAGAATGATCTTCTCCATGTGGATTTTGAACGGTTCCAGTTTTTCCACAAACGATAATATCTTTTAACTTTGCTCTTCTCCCTGTTCCTCCAGCCTCGTGCACAACGCGACGCATTCCTTCAACAATAACAGAATAATGTTTGGCATCAACCAATGAATAATGCTTTTTCTTGAATTGCTCCAGTGGGCCATCTTGACCGATTGATTTGACAAAATGAGGTGTGTAATACCACCCTCTGTTCGCTATAATTGCAGCAACATTTGCCATTTGCAACGGTGTCAACATGACCTCTCCTTGACCAATTGAAATTGACCGAATTGTAGAAAATGCCCAACGATGGTGACCGTACCACTTATCGTAATAATTTGCATCAGGAATTGAGCCTGGCCGTAAACCCGTAATATCTGTTTCTAGATTTTGACCCAACCCAAAACTGTGCATGTATTTTGCCCAAAGATTCAATCCAATTTCTGCATCTACAAAAACGCTTTTTTCTTTGTTTTGTTGAATTATTCTTCTCGTTACAGCATAAAAATAGGGATTACAAGAATGTTTAATTGCATCTGCCAAATTTCCTGCGCTCGGGTGATTATGGCAGCCAACAACCGATTTATTACACGGAAATCCAGATTCTGGAGTGATGACGCCTTCTTGTAAACCAATTAATGAATTCAATAATTTGAAGGTTGAACCAGGAGGATATTCAGCAGCTAACGGTCTTGGATATAATGGTTTGCTAGGATCTAATAATAGTTTAGGGTAATTTTTAGAAATATTTCGTTTACCAATAAAAAGATTAGGATCATAAGTTGGAGCTGAAACCAATGCTAGAATTTCGCCAGTTGCAG
>JBIIWQ010000339.1:0-2694 GCA_044338805.1 Crocinitomicaceae bacterium | reverse complement strand
TCTGGGCAACAATGTTTCTCTCTTCTGTCATTGGCCATAAATTCTACTCCGTCATTGGGGCAAACACGGTAGCGATCGGATTCTTTGTCCATCCGATATAGCCTTTCAATTTTTACTTTTAATAAATTTTTTGCTTTCATTCGACAAACATACGAAATAAAATGTATATTTGTACGATATTTAAATAAAAATATATGAGCAATGATAATTTAGAAGAATTAGAACAGATGATTAATGATCATGGATTTACTCTCCAAGCGATTGAAAAAGTCTATCCTAAACTCTATGAACCAATAATGAATTTATCTATGACAGGTGTTCCAGCAAGAACTTATTTCTATTGGAAAAAATCTGGTTTGATTGAAAGTTTTGGAGTTGATGAATCTAAAAAAGGTTGGATTAAAATAAACCTTATTGAATACTTATGGATTAAGATTATTGTAATTCTCCGTGATTATGGTGTTCCATTTGAGAAAATTAAGGAAACAAAAGAAATGCTGTTTTCTAATTACTTAGATATTCTTATTACAGATAAAGACGACTATATTGAGTTGCTGCGTGAGAGTAACTTCAGTGATGAGCAAATCAACGAAACTATTCGGGCTCTGGCTTTGGTCGAGGAAGAAATTAATAGTTCACCAGAAGAATTCGAGATTTATCAAACCCTTCTTGGAAGTCTAATTATGGAATTGCTTCTTAAAAATGATAAAGGTTATATTACTTTATCAAAAGAAGAAGATGAATATGATGTTGGCTATTTTACTATTAAAACGATGGCCGAATTCGAAACGCTTGTTTCACCTTATTTTGACAAGCCATGCCTGTTCATCCCAGTAAGAAGTATTATCGAAGAATTTCTTGATGATGCTAAAACTGAAAAAACTGCTGTGTCAATAAATCTTCTTGACCTAAAAGAGATGAAGGTAATAGAGGCAATTCGCAAAAGAGACTTTAAGGAAATAACCATTAAATTGGAAAGTAATAAGGAAACAATCATTATAGAAATTGAAAAGGATGGGAATATTTTAGATCAAAAAGCAAAGGAAGTTAAACGGATTTTGGGCTTAAACGAATATTCTGAAGTGACAATTAAATTCCGTAATGACAAGAATCTATATTTTAAAAACAAAACAAGGATTTAAGACCCGATATTCGGCTCTAAAGTAAACACAAATTAAAACCCAAAGAAATGGCTTTTAGTTGCATTTAGCAACTCAATGTTAACACTAAAACAATGTAAAGAAATACTATCCAAAGAAGCAGATGGATTGACAGATAATGAAATTTTGGAAATGAGAGATTGGCTTTCGGTGTTTGCCGAACTAATCATAGAATCAACTGATTTCTCAGATCTACCAGTGAAAAAAATTAGAAAAAAGAAAAACAATGAACGAAAGAGCGATTATTTACACAAGGGTGTCAACGGACGAGCAGAACAACGGATACAGTCCAAGTGATCAAAAAGAAAAACTGTATAAGTTCTGTGAGAATAAAAATATTGACGTTGTAGGATTTTACCACGATGATGAAAGTGGTAAATCTTTTGATCGACCTGAATGGAAGAAAATAATGGCCTTCCTAAAAGCAAATAAAAATTCGGTTAACTATATCTACTTTTTAAAATGGGATCGTTTTTCTCGTAATGCCACTGAAGCATACGCTGAAATAGCGAAACTTAAAAAATTGAATGTGGAAGCAAGGGCAATGGAACAGCCTTTAGACTTAGAGATTCCTGAGCAAAAGGTAATGCTCGCAATCTACCTTACAACTCCTGAAGTTGACAACGATCGCAGAGCCCTTAATATCTTTAATGGAATGAGAAGGGGAAAGAAAGAAGGTCGCTGGCTTGGTGGTTGTCCAATAGGTTATAAAAACAAACGCAATGAATCCAATCGGCCAATTATTTCTCCTGAAGGCGGTGATACTGAGCGACTAGTTAAACAAGCATTTGAAGATTTTTCTACTGGACTTTATAGTATAGACGATTTACGAAAGAAAATGAATCAAAAGGGCTTGAAAAGCAGTAAAAATGCTTTCTGGAAAATGCTTCGCAATAAAGTTTACATTGGACAAATTTGTGTCCCTGCTCATAAGAATGAACCTGAAGAATGGGTCAACGGACAGCATGAAGGAATTATTGATGAGAATGTGTTTTTCGCTTGTCAAGATATTCTTGAAGGCCGAAAAAGAAAAGTTCCTAAAACTTTCAAATTGCTTCGTGACGAATTCCCTTTGCGTGGACATTTAATTTGTCCTCAATGTGGCTCGACACTTACCGCTTCTTCATCCAGAGGAAGGAGAGGTAATTATTACCCTTATTATCACTGTTCGAATGGTTGTAAAGAAAGACAAAAAGCAGAAGTGGTAAATAGTGCTTTTGTTAATCTATTGAGCGAACTGAAATTCAAAGCAAAACGACTTCAATTATTAGGTGCTATCATCAAAGGTAAAATGAAGAAGAACAACCAAGATAGCAAAACAGAAATTGATAAAATTCAAAAAGAAATTACGAAGCAAAATCTTCGCTCGACAAATGCTCGTGGACTTATGCTCGATGGCGAAATTACGTCTACAGAATACAAAGAAATTAAAATCGAAATCGAAACATCTATCACAAATTCAACAAGAGAATTGAATAAATTAAGTAACACTTTACTAAATATTGAATCCAAAATTGATGGGTGTATCGAACTG
>JBIIWQ010000338.1:0-2705 GCA_044338805.1 Crocinitomicaceae bacterium | reverse complement strand
CAATGAAAAATTTTGACTCATGTTCGTTCTAGTGACTTTCCATTCTCTTGCAATTCGAGTTGTAATGCCACACGTCACAGGAACTTCTAAATTAGCTGCAGCAGTTGGTGTCAAAGCATCAGTATTTGCTCCCATTAAAACATACGAAATATTGAGAGCAAAAGATCCAGAATTTAAGGCGTTTGACGCAGCTAAAGTATTAAGATATATTCGAACAAAATCATCATCATTATGAGATTGCCTTTGATTTAATACTTCTATATCATCTCTTCCAATGCCAATAATATTAACATTATAAGGAGCAGCAGTAACAAATATATTACTACCAGTAGTGCTCAAATAATTAGTTGACAAGGTAGTCCCGTATTTCACAGCTAAATAACTATGGATTTTTTGTCGATCAATTAAAGTTATTGCTGAAGTATAACCTATTACTTCTCCTACAGGTCCTTTCCAATCTCTCGGATGTCCAACAAAAGTTAGGTTAGAATTATCTTGTTGTCCCCCCAATAAAGTATTTACTGTTGCACTTCCTCCTGACATGCAACTACCTGATAAAATATGTTTTGTAGATGAATGAATAGCATTATATGCCACATTTCCTCCATTTCTTTGCCATGTGCTTACAGGCCCACTTGCTCCAAAATCTGCTGGGTCATACACACTTTCCATTATAGCAGCATTAACACCTATATTCGACCCATGTAACGTTCCGTTTGCTGGTCCACCATAAGTAACTCCTGAAACAGCTCCAACATGGGTAGCAACACGGGTAAGATCTGTAAGATGAAACGAGAAAAACAATGACGTATAATTTATACCTGAAAGTCCAGTATAACCTGAAAGCTTCAAACATTGCCTATTAACAGCAATACCGTTTGCCAGCGTACCTACTGGGGCTACAAAATCAATATATGGATTGTAATTATAAGTGTTAGCGATAGTATTTAAGTTTGGGGAACCATTAACTAAAACGGATGTTCCGGTTACTTTTTGATTTGCCCAAGCTGTAATTGGAGTTACACCAGTTACACCAATATCGGCTCTCAACCAAGTTTCCAGACCAGTTGCAACCCCACCAGGCGCATTCTGCGAAAAAATAAATTGGTTAAATCCTATTATTATCCCTAAAATAAAAAATTTGTACAAACTCAAAATAATCAATTTAATCACTAAAAAACTAAATATCTAACAGTAAACGTTAATAAAAAGAAGAGGTTGCTTAAAAAATTAGATTTTAGCGATTGTTAACTTTAAAAATTTAAAGTTAGGATTTATTTTAAACTCAAAAGTGAAAAATTGAACTCCAAAAGTTGAAAATAAGTTGGTAAGATGATACCATCGGCAGATTTTTTTACTATTCAGAAAAATTCAATTGGATTTTTCAATGACTATCAGAATGTAAAATACTAAGCACAAAAAAGGCACCAAACCTAACTGTTCAGTGCCTTTAATGGATGATTCCATTTCTATTTTAATTCTTTGTAAGTCTTAGTAAGAATAGTTTTAAATTCAGCCATTTTGAATTTCTTTTCGTTAATGCCATCGTATTCTTTCATGATATTACCATTCCATAAATAAAATACGCCTGGTGTATCTTTTGTTGAACCTAAACTTTTCCAAAATGCAGCAACATCGGCTATTTGATATGGATATTTACCTCCTGCAAAGGTAAAGAAATCAGGAATTAATTCAGGTTCTTCATCCATAAATACAATTTTAATTTCTGGGAAATCGGCAATTTGCTTTTTCAATTGCGTCAACTCTTTTGCAGTTTCTTTGCAATGATCACAACCTGGTGCGAAAAAACACATTATTTTTTTCCCTTTATCAATATCAGCAAAGAAATTATTGAAGCCAGATTTTTTCTTTTTAGGTTCATCAATTTTAGCAATCACTTCTTCTACTTTGATTTCTTTGGTTAGTGTGTTGTCTAAAACTTTCACTTCAACCGTATCAATCGCTGCAGTTGAATTGTCGCTGTCGTCATTCAATTCAATTTGAGGTTGATCTTGCAGTGCAGTTTGAACCTTTCTTAATGGTCCAACAAGGTAAACTGCCAAAATACTGGCAAACGTAATCGATGTTAAGAAGGAGAAATTCATTTTATCTTTTAGTTTATCTGATTTAACATATAACAATCCAATTAATCCCATAGCAATGATGTTTTTTATCAATGCTTGTAACGGTGACATCGGTAATAATGATCCAAAACATCCACAATTTCCTGCGTTTCCATTAGTCAGAATATCGTAGGACAAATGTGCGGAAAATATAAATAAGATTAAGAAAGACATTGGCAAGACCAATCTTCTGTAATAATGAGCTTGCAATAATAAAATTCCTAATGCCAATTCACAACCGATTAAAGTTCGCGAGAAATAAGCAGCTGTAACTTCACTAAACCCCATTGGTAACAATTGTTTTATTTCAAATGTTGTTAAGGCAAAATAAGGTGAAGGATATAATTTTGCAACTGCGGATAAAAGAAACAAAAAAGACAAAATTATTCTAATTGATAATGTAAGATTTTTGTTTAATGTTTTCGTTGAACTCATTTGATTCCGTATTAATGGATGATTATTTTTCTAAAAGTAATTCATCCTTTCGAAAAAATAAAATATGAATGAAAAACTAACGAATAAATAACGTTTAGGTTTGAAATTTTCAACTTAAAAATCTTTTTGACATCAAAGCTTTAATTA
>JBIIWQ010000203.1:0-4559 GCA_044338805.1 Crocinitomicaceae bacterium | reverse complement strand
GCTAATGGAGAACGACAAATGTTTCCTAAACAGACCATCAAAATTTTCATGGCGTAAAGTTAATGAAACTATATTTTACTACGCATTAATAATGGAAGAATACTGAATATTCAATGATTACTGCCTTTTATTCATTTAAGTACGATTTAATCAATATTTATATTTAAGTCAGCCAACTAATTGATAACTTAAACGTTATTAAGATGTCAAGGAACCAACTTAAAAATACCTGCCATGAGACAATTAAAAATTACGAAGCAAGTTACAAATCGAGAGACAGCGTCTTTGGATAAATACTTACAGGAAATTGGTCGTGTAGAATTAATTTCTGCAGAAGAGGAGGTTATGTTAGCTCGAAAAATCCGTGAAGGAGATAGAGCAGCTTTAGATCGTTTAACAAAAGCGAATCTTCGTTTTGTTGTATCCGTGTCAAAGCAATATCAAAATCAAGGTTTATCGCTGCCGGATTTAATTAATGAAGGAAACCTAGGTTTAATAAAAGCGGCTGAACGATTTGATGAAACACGAGGGTTTAAATTTATTTCTTATGCAGTTTGGTGGATCAGACAGTCGATTTTACAAGCATTAGCTGAGCAAGCAAGAATTGTAAGACTTCCGTTAAATAAAATTGGTACTATAAATAAAATAAATCGCGCGTTCTCTGAATTGGAACAAAAATTTGAACGTCCACCATCTGCAGATGAATTAGCAGAGTTTTTGGAATGTTCGCCAGAAGAAGTGAAACAATCTTTAGCAAATAGTGGAAGACACATTTCTATGGACGCACCACTTGTAGAAGGAGACGAATCTTCATCTAGCATGTACGATGTTCTTTTAAATGATTCTCTTCCTGGTCCTGAGCAGGAATTGGTTGTTGAGTCGTTGAGAAAAGATATTGAAAGATCACTTTCTACATTGACATCAAGAGAAGGAGACATAGTTAGATTATATTATGGTTTAAATGGGAAATACCCTATGACGTTAGAAGAAATTGGCGAACGATTTGATCTCACAAGAGAAAGAGTTCGTCAAATAAAAGAAAAAGCAATTCGAAGGTTGAAACATACTTCCCGAAGCCGGATGCTCAAATCATACCTAGGTTAAGCGGGATCAACATCAACCACAATTCGAATAGATTTGTTTAAAGGAACGCTATAGAAAGCATCAATTAGTTGCTCAATGCGTTCCTTTACTTTTTTATCAGAAGCATCTTTTTCCAATTTCAATTTGATAGACTTAAGATATAAATTTTGAATTCTTCGAACTACAGGGAATTCTGGACCTAAAACACGTTCCTTAAATGTTTCCCTTAACGAAAGGGCAAAATCCATTGAAGCTTTGTCTAAGAGATGCTCATCCTTATGTTTTAAGGTGAATTCAATCATTTTGTAGAATGGAGGATAGAAATAATTCTTTCGCTCTAAAATTTCGTCATTGTAAAAACCTACATAATCGTGCTTGATTACCTTTTGAATCACCCAATGATCTGGATCGCCAGTTTGTATAATTACTTTTCCACGTTTTTCTTTTCTACCTGAACGCCCTGCAACTTGCGACATTAGTTGATAAGCTCGTTCAAATGCCCTAAAATGAGGTCTGTTTAATAACATATCAGCATCAAGTATTCCAACCAAACTTACATTATCAAAGTCTAATCCTTTACTCACCATTTGAGTACCAATTAAGATATCAATTTTTCTGTTTTCAAAATCACCTAAAATATTTTCATAGGCATTTTTAGAACGAGTGCTATCTAAATCAAGACGTTTGATTGTTTTGTCAGGGAAAATTATCGCTAAATCATCTTCCACTTTTTCAGTTCCAAAACCAAGCATTTTTAATCTGTTTGAACCGCAACAAGCGCAAGAACCAACTGGTGGTGTATGATAACTGCAATAATGGCATTTTAACGTATTCGTTTGTTTGTGATACGTCAATGAAACATCACAATTCTTACATTTTGGGGTCCAGTTACATATTTCACAACTCCAAAGTGGTGTATATCCCCTGCGATTTTGAAAAAGAATAATTTGCTCATTTCTATTCAGTGCTTCTCGCATGGCATCAACCAAAAACAAGGTAAAATGCGATTGCATACTTTTTTGTCTGCGTTCCTTTTTTACATCAGCACAAAAAACTTCAGGTAAACTGAGCCCTCCAAAACGGTTCGTTAGTTCAACATAACCATATTTTCCATTTTTTGCATTGTAAAAGGTTTCCATTGCTGGAGTTGCGGAACCTAATAATACTTTTGCTTTATAGTAATGTGCTAAAACAATTGCTGAATCGCGCGCATTATAGCGTGGAGAAGGATCATATTGTTTGAAACTTGATTCGTGTTCTTCATCAACTATAATGAGACCAAGTTCTTGAAAAGGCAAAAATACGGAAGACCGAGCGCCCAAAACTATCCTGAATTTTGATGGATTATTATTTAAAACATGGTTCCAGATTTCAACTCTTTCATTCTGATTGAATTTGGAATGATAAACACCAATTTGCTCTCCAAAATAGGCAGATAAACGCTGAATGAGTTGAGTTGTTAAGGCAATTTCCGGTAATAAAAACAACACTTGTTTACCTAAATCAAGTTGTTCTTGAATCAGCTGAACGTAAATTTCAGTTTTACCTGAACCAGTAACACCATGCAATAAAGTTGTGTTGTAATGGAGAAATGATTCATTAATTTCTTCTAACGCTTTATATTGGCCTTTAGATAATTCTTTAAATCCTTCTTGATTATTTTCTGATGCAGAAAAGCGGGAAATTTCAATTCTTTGTTGAATAATAATTCCATTCTTCTCCATCGTATTCAATGTTGAACTAGAAATATCTTGTTCCAATAAATTTTTTCTTAAAACAGGCTGTAGTTGATTATGTGTGTAATTTCCATCCCTCAAAATAGTTAATAATATTTCGAGTTGTTTTTCAGTCGATTTTTTACCTTCTAAGAAACTAATCTTCTCATTTAAATCTTCTTCCGTCTGAACTTCAGGGCCTAACAAAATATAAACTGCTGTTTTAGGAACAAATTTATCATTCAGTTCTTCAACTGCTAAAACAATTCTTCTTTCCATCATTTTTTTGATGATGGGTTGAACAGTTTTGATTCCGATAATTTCAGAAATTTCCTTTAGATCTAGTGTTTCTCTTATCTCAAGTGTTTCAACAATTTCAATTTCTCTGGCATCAAGATAGTCTAATTTCCCATCAAAATCGGGGTGAAGAACTATTTTTGTTTCACTGGCTAATTTAAAATTAGAAGGCAAAGCCGCGTTCATCACATCACCAATTGGCGCCATGTAATACGATGAAATCCATTGCCAAAAGTGATATTGTTCCTTCGTGATAATTGGGGTTTCATCTAAAACATGTTCGACGTATTTAGCTTGATAATCAGTAGGTGCTGTTTCTTGAATTTTACTTACAATTCCCGTTAATAATTTGGATTTTCCGAATGGAACAATTACCCTTCCACCAATAATAATTGAATCATTCATTTCAAAAGGAACGCGGTACGTAAATTCCTTGTGAACAGGTATCGGCAATATTACATTAACAAAGAAAGTCTTCCTTTTAGCCATGGTCTAAAGGTACGAACAAAGTTAATTGAGTACTTAATTTAGAACCGATAAAAATTTAAGGACAGCTAAATGTTGCTGAAGCATCAAGAATATGCTGACTGCAAAACAATAAATCACCTGTTATTGGTCCTGTACAAAGCTCTGCAACAGTTTTAGGTTGCATCATTCTGATATTTGCATTTGAAGTATTTATATATGTTTTTTCAGAAATATGCGTATACCTTGAAGAAAAGATCCCAATTACTCTATGGTTTGCGTTAACAGTTAAATTCGTAAAAGTTGGCTTACTTTGAGCTAAAGATGAACTAGGGACATTAACGGTCATATAATTATACAAATCTTCAGCACCACCCGTAACAATAACCTTTATTGAATACATTTTTCTTTGAATAATAGCAGGATTATTTGTGACATTCGCCAATACTAATTCAAAAAAAGTTTTACCGTTTGTCGTAAATGATTTAGAATCATTTGGGGTCACTTCCGATTCACCTAAATTCCATTTAAAAGATTTCATTGTTCCTGTTGTTGGGGAAGTGTATTCGTTAAAGTTAACTTCTAATGTTGTATTCAACACGAATGAGTTACCTGTAGTTACCGCAATGCCTTTTTGAGAATAGACTCCTGGATCTTCTACAAAATCATATCGGAAAGTTTGACCATCTGCCGATGAAGAAATATTAGATACAATTTCAGTTTCACCGTCAACAATAATATCACCACCATTGATTGAAATATGTAATTTGTAAATTCCGCTTGCATTTAATGGCGCTGAAGCGCTAGTCTTGAAATAATATTCGGTTTCGTAAGGAGCGTAAAAAACACCGTTTGGATCTTTGTTCTCAATTGTAGTATCCATCAATGTCCATTGCCTTGCAACATTTCCATTTAGGTATTCAACCACAGTCGCTTCAACTTGTTGGAATTCATTCGAATCTTGAATTTGAGATATTTCCAATGCGTTACCTGGACCAA
>JBIIWQ010000346.1:0-2637 GCA_044338805.1 Crocinitomicaceae bacterium | reverse complement strand
ATAAAAGCGCGATTTATTTTAATAAAATGTATGCTATCAGATTTATCTAATAATCCGTAAATCACTGCTGTCTCTTCAAAATCTCCTATTAAATCAACATCTTCATTACACGATTGTAAAAAACTAGTCAAGATGAGAATAGAAATAAAAATGATAAAAGGATGCTTCATAATACTGCGTTATATGGTTTCAAATATAGCCAAAATATTGTAGATTGTCTCTCACTAATTAATCAACTATTCATACTGTTTAAACATTAATCCTTCACTTTGTTCAATCCCATTGCTTTTAATATCCAATTTGGAAGATGTTTTCCTGGCTTTTTATTTTTCAAATTGATATACCAACCCCATTTTTTCATGATAGGCACCTTATGTGTTTCAACAAATTCAATCCAAGTTCCATCCGGATCTTCAATATAAGAAAAACGACCACCAGCTTCACCCATGTCAAAAGTGTCAGAGCTGTCAACAGTAAAAGGAAAACCTTTTAATTCGCATTCTTTTTGCAATAAATCCATTCCTTGAATATCAAAACATAAATGAATAAAGCCCCAATCGCCCCAAAATCGGTTTTCAAAAATTTTCTTGCAATCTGTCCTTTCAATTGATTGAACTAATTCAATTTCCGTTGGACCCAATAATCTAGCAAACGGACCTTTTCGAGCATCTTTATGTGTTAAAAGCACTCTTCGAAATTTAGATTTTCCTCCTGGAAGATGTGAAAAATCGTTTGACGTTTCATTTTTATCATATTCAACATTCGAATAACCTAAAATGTCTTTGTATAGCGGTAAAGCTTTATCAATATCGCTCACGCCAATGACTGAACCAGCTACACCACCGCAATGAGATGGATGTTTTGTATTTGAGAAATACCCTCTTCCTTGAACTATTTGAAAAATATTCCCATTAGGATCTTGGGCGTAAAATGTTAAATCACCATTTGGATTCTTATATAACTCACCAATAATAGTTGCTCCATTTTCTTTGAAATAGTTAAAACTTGCTGCAACATCTCTTGATTTAATTTTACAAGCGTATAATCCAAAATCTCCTAGTTGAATATCAAAGGTTGCTTTTTCGGTTGGTCGACTCGTAAATTGCCATATTTCAAATCCACCGCCACCTTCCATGCTTAACGCGAGTGTTGCTGTTCTAGAATGCACAACATCTCCCGTGTAACGTGTCATCAATGGAGCATCCGCGGCTTCTTCAAAAACCTTTACGTTTACACCAAAAAACTTCCGGTACCATTTCCAACTTTCTGCTACATTGGGAACTCCAATTCCCATTTGTTGAATTCCACAGATTATTTTTTCCATTTAGTGTATTTTTGCTTAAAAAGTATCTTATTTAACGTATTGCTCTTTCATTAAACAAAACAAATCCATAACTGATTTGAAATGCGATTGGATTAGTAGTTTGTTTCGGGAAATAATTGAATGTTGCTCGAATAGGTCCTACGAAAGAATGATAAATAAGGGAAGCTGATGCCATATATGTCTCACCTTTAAATGGTTTCGAATATCCAAAAGTTCCATTGTCATACTTCTGAAGAATTACGAAAGGTTGGTAATAATAACCATCAAAGCGTAAATCAAGATTTTTATTGAATGAAAAAATAATATTCACTCCTCCTCCGATATATTGAGGAGAACGATATTCAGGTAAAAAATATGTTTCAGCATCCGGAATTAAGGAGAAAGAAGTCATGGATAGTAAGGTTGCAGTGTAATTTGAGAACAACGATTGACTATTGAAAACACCTTTTCCATGCAATCCAATATGAAAATTTGGGTGATTAATCACAAAAGTTTTGAATTCAGCATTAAAATTCAGCCATTCGTGGTGTTTTAGTTTAATTGTATCAGTGGCTGAAGTTGAACCTGGAATATTTTTTTCATTACCATTTACATAACGCACTTTGAATTTGAAAAAATGTCCTCCTGAAGCAAATTGTTTTCTATTCAATGAATTCTGAACGAATTCCCAACTCAATGAATTTCCATTAAAGGTTGTAATATCAGAAGTATCCTTATTTGTGAAACCATCTGTTTGATAATAATCATCTTCTAAATTGAAGAATCGAAAATCAATAGAACTTTTGGTTGTATTACCGATTGGATGGTTAAATTTCAATCCATAATACATCTCGTTTTGAACAAGGAATGAGGGTTTGACATCTTCAAAGAATGTTGCAAAACTTCGGAAATAATCCCACCGATTCATGACAAAATAGCCTGATGCTGAAATTGGAAAAACAGATGGTATTTCAAAAGTATAACTTGCTTTGACAGAACCATAAAATTTCCCGAAATAGGAGGATAAACTCAATGATGAAGCTGTTTTACCAATAAAGCGATAAGTTAGTCCTAAATAGCCAGTATTTACTGCTCGGGATGAGAAATGACCACCTACATCTAATTTAAAATCTTTTGATTTCCGAACTTCTAAACCCAAATTATAAGTAGAATCTTTTTTTAATGTAAGCAGTGGAAATATGAATTCAATTTGAGGAGTTGCATACAAGCGGTAATATCTTTTTTCCAATTTATTAATTGAAAGAACTTCTTTTTTGCGAATTCTGATCATGGATTTATCAGCATAAGATATTTCTCTGTTTGGGTTCTAAATA
>JBIIWQ010000337.1:0-2709 GCA_044338805.1 Crocinitomicaceae bacterium | reverse complement strand
GCGTTTAGTTCCAGATCAAGATCCACATGAAATAACTCAATTGTTCAGTGATCATTTTAATGCAATTGCTCCGGGAAGTGTAAGAGTAAAAGTTGTTCCTCATCATGGCGGTGAGCCAGTGGTTACTCCTACAAATTCTATTGCTTATCAAGCTGCCTCTATGGCATATGAAACAACATTCAATAAAAAGCCAATTCCGGTGAGAAGTGGCGGAAGTATTCCAATTGTAGCAATGTTTGAAAAAGTATTGGGTTTAAAAACGATTCTTATGGGCTTTGGTTTGGATAGCGACGCAATTCACTCCCCAAATGAGCATTATGGCTTGTTTAATTTCTATAAAGGAATTGAAACGATTCCCCATTTTTACAAGAATTTTGCAGATTTATCTAACTAATTTAATGGGTCGAATTTCGACCCTTTTTTATCTCTTTATGAAAAATTTATTCTTCCTTTCAATCCTTTTTCTAATTGTTACTTCCTGTGCTAACTTTGAAGAACCTGAATTTATAAGTTCCGATGGTGTAAAAATGGGAGAAATGGAAGGAAAGAAAATTTCATTAACAGCAGATGTAAAAGTCTCTAATCCTAATTGGTTTTCTATCAAAATCAAGCCTTCCAATCTAGATGTTTACATTGAAAATCAATATATGGGTAAAATTTATCTTGAGAAAAAAGTCAAGATGAAAGCAAAAAAAGAAAGTACTTTGTCAATGGAATTGCGTGCTGAATTAGCAGATGGAGCGATGATAACTGCTTTGAAATACGCAAATAAAGAAAATGTAAAGGTCCATTTAATAGGCAAAGTGAAAGGTGGTGTTTGGATTTTTTCAAAAAAGATTGCTATTGATGAAACTAAAACCATCTCAGGAAAAAACCTGGTACTTGGTACTCAAGATTAATCGTTGTGCTACTCCCGGATTTTCAATTGGGAAATGGGTCTAACATAACCGTTTCATTGAAAAAGGAATTTTAACTAATTTCAATTCATAGGGAAAAAGATACTCGCAGACTCAAAATTATTGAGTTTATCAGCGATTTCTACTCCTCCAAATAAACTCGGTGTACTCTTTTTGAAATACTTGTCATAACTTCGTAAGGAATTGTGTCCATTTCGGTAGCAAATTTCTCAATGGTTTGTTGACCGCCAATAATTACTACTTTATCGCCTTCCTTTACGTGCAATTTAGTAACGTCCACCATGATCATGTCCATGCATACTCTGCCGATTGTTGGGCAAAACGTTTCATGAATATAGACACCACCTTTTCCATTGCTTAAGTTACGTCTGAATCCATCGGCATATCCAACTGGAATAATTGCAATTTTAGTAGGTTTATCTGCGATAAATGTACGGCTATATCCTACGCTCTCTCCTTTTGACAATTCTTTGATTTGCGATACAGCACTTAACCATTTCAAAACTGGCTGTAACTTCAATTTTAAAATTGGATTTGAATTCATTCCGTACATACCAATTCCCAATCGCACCATGTCGTATTGTGCATTCGGATAATTCGCTATTCCCTCAGAATTTAGAATATGCCGATCAAAATGATAATTCAACTGGTGATTCAATAATTGAGTTGCTTGATGAAATTGTTTGATTTGATGTTCTGTAAATCGTTTGTCACGGCGGTTATCTGAATCAGCCAAATGAGAATAAACAGATTTAACGCGAATTTCAGGTTGTGCTTGTAGAATTTCACACACTCGAGGAATGTCTTTCAACTCAAATCCGAGTCGACGCATTCCAGTATCCAATTTTAAATGAATTGGGTAAGCTGTTTGACCGTGAAAAATTAATTCTTTGATGAATTGATCGAGTTGATTGAACGAATAAATGGCAGGTTCAAGCTGGTAATTGATACAATCTTCAAAACCATCTTCTTCTGCGTTCATTACTAAAATCGGTAGTTTAATTCCTTGTTTGCGTAACTCAACACCTTCGTCGGAATAAGCAACGCCTAAATAATCGACTCCTTGCTGTTCAAAAAAGGCTGCCATCTTTTCTACTCCAGAGCCATATGATTGCGCTTTTACCATGGCAAGGATTTTAGTTTCTGGAAGCAGCAAAGATTTAAAAAGTGCAATATTGCGACGAACTCCAGATAAATCAATTTCAACGAACGTTTTATGGTTCTTCAATCGGAATTGTTTTGCCAAGCGTTGCATGTCAGCTTTCCGCGTTCCTTTGATTAAAACAACAGCATTTTCAAAACTTGCTTTCAGCTTTTCATTGTTGCGAATAATAAATAATTGATCCGGTTCATAAGCCTTTACAACCTTCTCAACTTGGTCTTTACGGTAATAATTATCTTCGTCAAGTCCAATAATAACAATCCGTTTACGGTTATTAGCAACACGAATTTGGTATTCCAACGAATGATTCAATGCGTCTAAATCAAGATTATAGGTGTCGTTAATAATTGTATTTGAATTAATTCCTTCAAATGTTTCCATGCGCAAAGCCAATTGTGGCAAAGATGCAATTCGTTCCTTCAACACTTTTGTGTCTTCCAAAAATAATTTTGCCAATGCAATAGCAACCAAAGCATTACTCTTGCTTGCTAAATCATCAAAGGGAACGAATGCAAGTTCTTTTTTAAAAAGTTCTGGCTTTAGACTAGCACCATTGATTGATTTGTTTTGTTCAACAGTAAGTTGAATACTTGACGGATAAAATGTCTTTTGGACGTTGAAAAACAAACT
>JBIIWQ010000051.1:0-9648 GCA_044338805.1 Crocinitomicaceae bacterium | reverse complement strand
TCTTGTGGATTGGCATTCATATCTGGAATCAATTGAATTTTATCTTCTTTCTGATATCGTATTTCTTTCTTCTTTTTGTGTTGATTACTTAATAAGCGAACACTTATTCCGAAAAGAAATGATAAAAAAGCATCTTTAGACTTAAGTGTTTCGAATTTTTCAAACGCAACAAGAAGGGTTTCATTCATTAAATCCCTAAAGTCCATTTCTCCATAAACTCTAGCCCTGCAGAAGCGTTCAAACCTATCATGAATCGGTTCGTAGAGTTTTAGAAAATCTGTTTGTTTTGTTTTAATCATTCTTACACTGCAAAATACGTGTTCTTCTTGTAAGTGTCGCAACTTGATAAAAAGTTACTTGTTCGAGAAATATAAATAAATCTTAATGATTTTTTCCTTAGAAAATTTTGTGTTAATTAAATCAAGTATTAATTCTAAAACAAATTTATTTTAATATGTCGATACAATTTAAATAAATATTACTTTTACGCCAAATTAACTTAATTAACATTAGACAAAATGAAAAAAGTAATCTTATTCGTAGCTGGTGCTGCTCTAATCACAGGATCAATGGTTTCTTGTGGTAAATCTACAAAGGGAAAAATGGATGGTGAATGGACTATCGATTCTTATGTTTCAAATTCTACTAACACTAGTGGAGGTATGACAAGTTCTGACAAAGTTAATGCAACTGGTGGTGCAATCACAATCACTTCTACAAGTGGAGGGACTACAACAACAGAAACTGGTACTTTTAGTAATGCTACATATACAATCTCTAAAGATGGTACTTGGAGTAGCAAAATGACTGTTGTATTTGTTCAAACACTTGTTGGGACTACATTTACGACAACTAATTCTGATATTTCTTCAGGAACGTGGGATTTCTTATCTGGTGTTGGAGAATTTAAAAAACACGAAAGAGTTGTATTTAATACGTTATCATCATCAAGGTCTCAGGTTAATACTTCAGGTGGTACTTCTACAACTTCTACAAATTCGGATACATATGCTGAAGGTGAAAATTCTCTTGTGTATCTAATTACTGAGTCTAAAGGTAAATCATTGATCTTGACTTCAACAGCAGGTAATACATCCACTTCTGGAACGTCTACAAGTAGTTCAGCAAATTCAACTACTCTTACACTTTCTCAAAAATAATATTAATTCATTTTTTTTAAAGGTGCTTTTTAAAGCACCTTTTTTTGTTTTAAGAATATTCTTTTTGAAAAGAACAAAATAAAACCTTTGATTGTTTGTTTAAAGAACAATAAGCCATAAATTTGCTTGAGTTAAATTTTATGATAGAATATAAAGCAGGACCAAAATTAGAGCAGATTCAGATCCCATCTGATATGCGTTCTAAATTCTCTATTGATGATCTTCCTGAAATTTCAGATGAAGTTCGTCAGTATATAGTGGATGTAATATCCGAAATTGGTAATAGCCATTTTGGTGCTAGCTTAGGTGTTGTCGAGTTAACGGTGGCTTTGCATTATGTATTTAACACTCCATATGATCAATTAGTTTGGGACGTCGGCCATCAAGCTTACGGACATAAAATACTTACAGGACGAAGAGATCTTTTTCATACGAATCGTTTAAAAGGCGGAATATCAGGTTTTCCAAAGCGTTCTGAAAGCGAATTTGATGCTTTTGGTGTTGGGCATTCATCCACTTCAATTTCTGCTGCTTTAGGAATGGCAGTAGCAAGTAAATTTAAAGGGGAAAAAGACCGTCAGCACATCGCTGTTATTGGTGATGGTGCGATGACTGCTGGTCTTGCATTTGAAGGAATGAACCATGCCGGTTTCGAAAAAGACGCCAATTTATTAGTGATTCTTAATGACAATTGCATGTCGATTGATCCGAATGTGGGCGCGTTAAAAGAATATTTAACAGATATCACAACATCTCACACCTATAATAAGGTTAAAGATGAAGTTTGGAAATTATTAGGAAAAGTTTCCAAATTTGGTCCAGATGCTCAATCTGTAGCTTCAAAAATATCCAGTGCACTAAAAGGAACCTTGCTTAAACAAAGTAATTTATTTGAATCATTAAACTTTCGTTATTTCGGACCAGTAGATGGTCATGATGTAATTGGTTTAGCCAAAGTTCTTGAGGATTTGAAAGATATACCTGGACCTAAGATTTTACATTGTATTACTCGAAAAGGAGCAAAATATAAATATTCTGAAGAAGGAAATCCAACAAAATGGCATGCACCAGGTGTTTTCAATAAGGAAACAGGAGAAATTGTTAAAATTATTCCAAAATCTCCTCAACCTCCAAAATATCAAGATGTTTTTGGTCATACCATTGTTGAATTAGCCGAAAAAAATGAAAAAATAATGGGAGTAACTCCTGCTATGCCTTCAGGTTGTTCGCTTAATATCATGATGGAAGCAATGCCAGATCGCGCTTTTGATGTTGGAATTGCTGAACAACATGCTGTCACTTTTTCTGCCGGCCTAGCAACTCAAGGTTTAGTTCCCTTTTGCAATATCTATTCTTCCTTCATGCAACGTGCCTATGATCAAGTTTTACACGATGTTGCGATTCAAAATTTGAATGTCGTTTTTTGTTTGGACAGAGGCGGACTAGTTGGTGCTGATGGAGCAACTCATCATGGTGCATATGACCTTTCTTTCATGAGAAGCATTCCAAACATGATTGTTGCAGCTCCAATGAATGAAGCAGAATTGCGCAATATTATGTTTACGGCTCAACAAGAAAATATGGGTCCATTCTCTATCCGTTACCCTCGCGGTAATGGTGTTATGACAGAATGGAAAACAGCGATGAAGTCTATAAAAGTTGGAACTGGAAGAAAAGTAACTAATGGCGAAGACATTGCTATTTTAACAATAGGACATCCTGGCAATTTCGCTCAAGAAGCAATTAACAAACTGAGCGATAGTGGCACTTCAATTGCACATTATGATATGCGTTTTGTTAAGCCACTTGATGAAGTAATGCTGCATGAGGTGTTTTCTAAATTCAAAAAAGTAATTACTGTTGAAGATGGTTGTTTAATGGGTGGATTTGGATCAGCAATAATAGAATTTATGGTTGATCAGAAATATTCATCTGAAGTTGTTCGCCTTGGGATTCCAGATCAATACATTCATCACGGAACGCAAGAAGAACTTTGGGCTGATTGTGGTTTTGATGCAAATTCCATTGTGAAAACAGTAAAAAAAATGTTATCAATAGCTGACAGTTCAAAGAATATGTCAGTAAAAGCCGTTTAAATATTAATTTTCAGTTAATTTGGTCATATTAAAACTAACGTATGACTGAAATTAAAAAAACAAATAACGGAGCACTCTTCACATTAACAACTGTATTTTTCTTTTGGGGATTTATTGCTGCAGGGAATAGTGTTTTTATACCATTCTGTAAAAGTAAATTCAATTTAGATCAGTTCCAAAGTCAGTTAATCGACTTTGCCTTCTATGGTGCTTATTATTTAGGAGCTCTTGCTCTATATGTTATTGGGTCTGTTCGCGGAAAAGATTTAGTTGCACAATGGGGCTACAAAAAAAGTATCGTATTTGGTTTGCTCTTCTCGGCCTTGGGCGCTGTAGCAATGATAATATCCGTTTATGCTGATCTTTTTTCAGGAATGCTTTTTGGTTTTTTCATCGTTGCTCTCGGTTTTTCATTGCAACAAACATCAGCAAATCCATTTATGATTTCATTGGGCGATGAGTCTACAGGCAGTAATAGAATCAGTTTGGGTGGTGGAATAAACAGTTTGGGAACAACTATCGGTCCTCTGATCGTTGCCTTAGCTTTATTTGGCTCAGCGGCAGCGGTGGACCCAAAAGTTTATGCGACTTTAAGCATGGATAAGGTGAATATTTTATATGGTTGCGTTGCATTACTGTTTGTCGGAATCGCATGTTTGTTCGGCTTTTCAAAAAAACTTCCCGCTGGTATTCGTGATGAGAAATCGGAGAAATCAAAAAAAGCAATTATTACATTATTAGTAATTACTGGATTACTAATTACATGCTTTGTACCTGTTTTTAATAGCTATTACAAGGAAGCTGCAAACAAAGAGCTGATTCAACTTAAACATGATCTCGAACAAGTTTCTCTAGATGAAGCAGGCAATACTTTACCGAAGTTAAATGCAACACAAATTCAAACTGAAAAAGCCATTCAAAAAGAAATCAAGTTGATTAAAAAACCACTCGAACAACAGCGAATTAATTGGTTAATTGCCGGATTGATAGTAATTGTTGGTGGTTTACTTTATGCTTTCGTTGCGGGAAAAAAACAAAAAACAAGTTGGGGAGCAATGCAATATCCGCAATTAACATTAGGAATGCTTGCCATTTTTGTATATGTAGGAGTAGAAGTAGCAATAGGAAGTAACTTAGGTGAATTACTGAAACAAAAGCAATTTGGAGGATATAGTGCTTCTGAAATCGCACCTTTCACAGCAATGTTTTGGGGGAGTTTAATGATTGGGAGATGGGCTGGTGCTATTAATGCGTTTGATCTTAGCAAAAAAACAAAGCAAATTTTACGTTTTATAGTTCCACTTATTGCCTTTGGAGTTATATTAGGATTAACCTCAATAGCAGGATATGACATTGATACACTTTATTGGTACATCGTATGTATTTGTATTCAAATAGCTGCATTTTTTATCACGAACGACAAACCAGCCTTAACTTTGGGTGTTTTCAGCACACTTGGTGCAATCTCATTAATCATTGGTCTAACAAGCTCTGGAACACTAGCCGTTTATACAATTTTGAGTGGCGGTCTATTTTGTTCCATCATGTGGCCGGCAATATTTTCACTTTCACTTGCTGGACTTGGAAAATACCAATCTCAAGGCTCTGCTTTCCTTGTAATGATGATTCTAGGAGGAGCTATTATACCACCTATTCAAGGTAAATTATCTGACGTAATTGGAATTCAGTCCTCTTTTATCGTAGGCGTAATTTGTTTTGCCTATTTAGGATTCTTTGCAATTTATGTGAGATCTTTGTTAAAAAAACAAGGTATCTCATTTGATGAGAAAAGTGGAGGGCATTAGTGTTTAAAGTTGAATGGATATGTAAATATTTCATAAATTAAGATGAAAAATACGAAATGTCATTATTACCAAACCTGCCAAACAGGCAATCAACACGTCTAAAAACCTATGATTATTCTTTAGAAGGAAGCTATTTCATAACAATTGTAACGCAAGATCGATTGCATCTATTTGGAAAAATAGAAAACAGTCAAATGATTTTAAATACAGTAGGGAAAATTGTTGAACAGGAATGGAAAAATTCAATTCAATTGAGATCAAATATTTCATTGGGAGAATTTATTATTATGCCAGACCATATGCACATGATTTTGACGATTGATTATCAAATATCAAATAATAAAGAATCTAAGGAATGGGAGCATTCAAATCCTAAAAGCCCATCTCAAACAATTGGGGCAATAATCAGAGGATTTAAAGGGGCATGCACAAAGAAAATAAATCTTTTCTTTAATAGTACGGGCGAATTGCAATTCGCCCCCACTGTTGAATTGCACTTTGCCCCCACATTTTATAAAAATAAAATATGGCAAAGAAATTATTATGACCATATAATAAGAAATCAAGCAGACTATAATCGAATTGAACAATACATCATTGACAATCCTCAAAACTGGAAAAAGAAACATTAACAAGAAGAATACTATTTCATAGCACATCCATAACACTTTGCATCTTTCTTGAAAAATCGCCTATAGGACTTTCTACCTAAATAAATAAGTGCTAAAGAAATGGTGATTATTACAAGTATCAATTGCATGTCTTTAACTTAGTAATTGAAAAGTAATCCAAGCACCAACATAAGCCAAAGTTGCCATGAAACCCATTTGAATTAAAGGCCATTTCCAACTCTTGGTTTCTCTTTTCACAATGGCCAAAGTTGCCATGCATTGCATTGCAAAGACATAAAAAATCATTAATGAAACACCAGATGCCAAGCTATAAACAGGTTTGCCATCTGATCTTTTTTCATCTCTTAAGCGCTCAATTAACCGTTTATTCGTGCCACCATCATCCTGAACAGCATAGATTGTTGCTAAAGATCCGACAAAAACTTCTCGTGCTGCAAAAGACGTAATCAAAGAAATCCCTATTTTCCAATCATATCCGAGAGGTTGAATAACAGGTTCAATTGTCTTTCCAAGAATGCCAATATAGGATTGCTCCAATTTAGCAGAAGCGACTAATCTGTCTTTTTCCTCTTTCCCTAAATTCAAAGACTCAGCTTCAATTTTTGTCGCTTTTGCTGCTTGGACCATTTTATCGCTTGGACCAAATGTTGCCATAGCCCATAAAACAATTGAAATTGCTAAAATTATTTTTCCAGCATTCAAAGTAAAAACTTTAACTTTTTCCGAAACAGTAATTCCGACATTTCCCCATCTTGGGGTTTTATAGGATGGTAATTCTAATAAAAGAAACCCCTTTTCTTTTGAATTAATAAGCAATTTTAAGATGGCAGCAATTACCAAAGCAGAGATCAATCCTAAAGAATACAAACCAAACAATACTAATCCTTGAAGATTAATAAAACCAAGAACTTTTTCATTTGGAATCACTAATGCGATTAACAAAGTATAAACTGGAATTCTAGCACTACAACTCATTAATGGAGCAACTAAAATTGTTATCATTCTCTCTTTCCAGTCCGAAATTGTGCGAGTAGCCATTACACCTGGAATAGCACAAGCAACACTAGACATTAAGGGCACGACACTCTTGCCGCTCAATCCTAATGGTCGCATAAGTCGATCCATAATAAAAACTACTCTTGCCAAATAACCACTCTCTTCTAGGATTGAAATAAAGAAAAATAAAAGTGCTATTTGAGGTATAAACACAACCACACCTCCAATTCCAGGCACAATTCCTTGACTTAACAAGTCGGAAAACAAACCTTCTGGCAATGTATTTCCAAGCCAACTACTGAAATTTGCAAAAACACTATCAATGAAATCCATTGGATAAGTTGCGAACGCAAAAATAAATTGAAAAATTAAAAGTAAGATTCCAGCAAAGATCAAATAGCCAAATATCGGATGAACTAAAATTCTATCTAATCGATTAGATTGTGATTCTTTCTTTTGATTTTTTTCTACTTCAATTTGTTCAATTAATTCTCGGATTAAAATATACCGTTCATTTGCTTCATGCTCTTGACCTTTCAAATCTTCAACTTCACATAAATGAGCATTCAATTGAAAAGTTTCATAGTCCTTTTTGCTTGAATTTAATTGAATAGCTTGTGTCAATCTATCTTTTCCTAATCCAATTCGAGCAGTTGTTTCAACAACTACAGAACCATCAAATCGCTTTTGTAGTTTTTCTATATCAACTATTTTACCCTTCTTTCGAGCAATATCAGCCATATTCAACACTAATATTGAAGGAATTTTCAAATCATAAATTTGCGTAAAAAGAAAAAGGTTTCTTTCTAGGTTTGATTCGTCAGCAACAACAATAACAAGATCGGGATAGTCAGCATGATTAGGGTTAGAAAGCACATCGTAAACTACTTGCTCATCTTTCGATCGAGGATAAATACTATACGTTCCTGGAAAATCAATTAGCGTATGTTCTTCTTTATCAATTGAAAAAAGACCGAATTTTTTATCTACTGTGACACCAGGGAAATTCCCAATCTGTTGACGCAAACCAGTCAACATATTGAACACAGAACTTTTACCTGTGTTTGGATTTCCTAAAAGTGCTATTTTCATTTGTTTATTTAGATCGTTATTGTTAAAACGTCCTTTTTAACTTTCTAAAAAGAAAGTTAAAAACCCATTTATTACAATTTGGTTGGATAACAAACTTAGGTAAAAACATTCTATTATATGGAGTCTTCTACTTCAATTAATCCTGCTTCATCTAGTCTAAGTGATAAAACATAACCATGAACGTCAATTGCAATGGGATCACCAAAAGGCGCCTTAAAAAGAACGCGTAATTCTTTGCCTATAACCAAACCCATTTCCATCAATTTCGGCTTTAATGCTGAATCTTTGATAAAGGAAACTCTTACAAGTTGACCTGGTATAATTGAAGATAAAGATTTACTCATTTTTATTCATTACTTAATACAAAGTTACCAAATTGCAAAGTGTTTTAAAGTACCACTTTTAAGGTATATTGAATAAAAATATTAATTCTCAAGATTACACTCTTTCTTTCATAACTAAACGCGCAGTTTGACGTGTTTTTTGTTCCAACAAAATATCTTTATTTTCTGTAACTCGCTCTAACGTTTCGTCATCATAGTGCCGAATAGTTACTAACTCTAATCCTTCATTATATCTTACTTCATAGGAATCTTTGAACATTTCCAAAATTTGATTTGGATCCACCTTATTTCTATCTAGTAAAATTGAGAAATCCAAGGCTGAATTTTGCATCAAATTAATTTTAGCGTTGACTTTGGCTAATCGATTAAAAATGTCACTCAAATTTTCTTCAACGATAAATGAAAAGTCTTTTGTTGTGAATGAAAAAAGAATTTGATCCATCTTAAAAATAAAAGACGGAACCAAATGGTCATTGACAATAGAAGCTTGAATTACCGTTCCTTCAGCTTGTGGATTCAAAAACGATTTCACGTATAATGGAATTCCTTTATTCTGAAGCGGTTTTATTGTTTTTGGGTGAATGACAGATGCTCCATAATAAGAAAGCTCAATTGCCTCTTTGAATGAAATACTATCTAATTTTATTGTATTATCAAACCATTTAGGATCGGCATTCAACATTCCTGGAACATCTTTCCAAATAGTAACACTTTCAGCATTTGTGCAATAAGCATAAATACCTGCAGTATAGTCTGAGCCTTCTCGACCTAAAGTAGTTATGAATCCTTCTGGTGTATGGCCAATAAACCCTTGGGTTACCTGAATGTCTACTAGTTTAAATTGAGGAATGAAATTAAAAGTTATTAATTCTTCCGTTTTTTTCCAATCAACTTCTGCCTCTTGGTAATTATTATTGGTTCGAATCAATTTTCTAGAATCTGCCCAGGAAGCAGAATGACCTTGTTCCAAAAGAAAAGCGGCAACAATCTGAGAAGAAAGCAATTCTCCAATAGAAACAATTTGATCGTATTCAAAACTATAATTATCGGGTAAAGGTTCATTATATCTATCTCTCAATTTCTCGAAAATATCTTCTACTTGATTGTAAATTGCAAAATGTTTTTCCAAAAAAAGTTCACCTAAAATATCCATATGAAAATCATACACTTCGTCCAAAAGTGCCATGTATATTTTACGATCACGATCAAATGAGGATTTCACTAACAGCTCCAACTTATTAGTGGTTTTGCCCATTGCCGATACAATGACAGTCAATTTTTGACCTTCAAATAATGAAAGGATGTTTGAGACATTTCTTACTGCATCAGGATCTTTAACTGATGCTCCACCAAATTTGAAAACTTTCATGAACAGTAATATTATGGAGTAAAATTAATTAAAAAATAGAATTACAAATCCTCCATTTTTATATTCGAATACGATAAACAATAAATGTTCACTTTTCATTGTTACTTCAATTTTCTTGGTATTGTTTTTGCAAAATGCGAATTGATTAAATTTA
>JBIIWQ010000050.1:0-9670 GCA_044338805.1 Crocinitomicaceae bacterium | reverse complement strand
AAAGCCGATCCTGCTTTGAACCATTCAATTTGAGATTTATTATACGTATGATTCAACATGATATTTTCTTTCGATCCACTTACGTGAACGATTTCCAATGTCAACTGTTTTCCTGGTGCGAATGACTCTAAATCAATGAAATTAAAAGTATCATCTTCTTGAATTTTATCATAATCCGCTTCCACAGCAAATGTCAAACCTAACATTCCTTGTTTTTTCAAATTTGTTTCATGAATTCGTGCAAACGATTTTACAATTACAGCTCGAACGCCTAAGTGACGAGGTTCCATCGCAGCATGCTCACGAGAAGAACCTTCTCCATAGTTATGGTCTCCAACCACGATTGATGCAACACCAGCTGCTTTGTAAGCTCTTTGCACTGCTGGTACTTCTCCTAAATCGCCAGTCAATTGATTGACAACAGCATTTGCTTTACCGTTAAATGCATTTTCAGCACCAATTAGCATATTGTTTGAGATATTATCTAAGTGACCTCTATATCTTAACCAAGGACCAGCCATCGAAATATGATCTGTTGTACATTTTCCTTTTGCTTTGATCAATAATTTGGCTCCCATGATATTTTTACCATCCCAAATTGGAAAATTTTCTAACAGTTGCAAACGAGAAGAATCAGGAGCCACAGCTATTTCAACTCCACTTCCATCTTCAACTGGCGCTTGGTATCCATTATCATCGACAGCAAATCCTTTTTTAGGTAATTCATCCCCTTTAGGAGCTTGAAATTTAAATTGCTCCCCTTTTGCGTTTGTCAAGGTGTCCGTCAATGGATTAAACCCAAGATCACCCGCTATTGCAATTGCAGCAACCATTTCTGGTGAAGTCACAAAAGCATGCGTATTTGGATTTCCATCTGCTCTTTTCGAGAAGTTGCGGTTAAACGAATGGATGATTGTATTTTTTTCTTGTTTTTCAGCACCATCTCGGTCCCACTGTCCAATACAAGGTCCACAAGCATTCGTAAATACTTTTGTACCCATTTTCTCAAAAGTAGCAATGATGCCATCTCTTTCAATTGTAAAACGAACTTGTTCAGAACCTGGATTGATCCCAAATTCCGCTTTAGGAACAATTCCTTGTTCTGCGGCTTGTTCCACTATTGAAGCAGCGCGAGCCATATCTTCGTACGAAGAATTTGTGCACGAACCGATCAATCCCCACTCTACTTTCAACGGCCATCCATTTGCAATTGCTTCAGCCTTCATTTTAGAAACGGGAGTTCCTCTGTCTGGCGTAAAAGGCCCATTAATATGTGGTTCTAAATCAGTAAGATTTAGTTCAATTACCTCATCAAAATAGTTGGTAGGATTTGCGTAAACTTCTGGATCACCGGTTAAGTGATCAGCAATTTTATCAGCGGCATCAACAACGTCTTGGCGACCTGTTGCGGCTAAATATCTTCTCATTGAATCGTCGTAACCGAAAGTTGAAGTGGTAGCACCAATTTCAGCCCCCATGTTACAAATTGTTCCTTTACCAGTGCACGACAATGAAAGCGCGCCATCGCCAAAATATTCAACAATTGCGCCTGTTCCACCTTTTACAGTCAAAATATCAGCTACTTTCAGAATGACATCTTTCGCTGAAGTCCAACCGTTTAATTTTCCAATTAATTTTATTCCAATCAATTTTGGGAATTTCAATTCCCACGCCATTCCTGCCATTACATCAACTGCATCAGCTCCACCAACACCAATTGCAACCATTCCTAATCCACCAGCATTTACGGTATGTGAATCCGTTCCGATCATCAATCCACCAGGAAACGCATAATTTTCCAAGACTACTTGGTGAATGATTCCGGCACCTGGCTTCCAAAATCCAATTCCGTATTTGTTTGAAATGGAAGAAAGGAAATTAAACACTTCATTATTTTCATTGAACGAGCGCTGTAAATCGCTTGATGCTCCAATTTTTGCTTGAATCAAGTGGTCACAATGCACTGTTGAAGGCACAGCCACTTTTTTCTTACCCGCTTGCATGAATTGCAACAACGCCATTTGAGCAGTTGCATCTTGCATCGCTACGCGGTCTGGCGTAAAATCAACATACGAATTCCCTCTTTCGAACGAAGCAGTTGCATTTCCATCCCACAAGTGCGCATAAAGAATTTTTTCTGAAAGGCTTAAAGGTCTGCCAACTACCTTACGCGCAGCTTCAATGCGCTCGGGGAATTTGGCGTACACTTTCTTTATCATATCTATATCAAATACTGTCATGTCGAATCAATTTGAATGAGTTTAAATTTAAGCATTTAAAAACAAGGAAATCTATAAAAATTGTTTATTCGTCCATTGATTTTTTCGATTAAATCGAACAGCCAATTTGTTCCTACATCTAATTCTATAAATGCGAAGGTTGATCTTATTGCAAAAAACAGGAGAGAAAAAGCTTAACACGTTAAAATAATGACTAGTTTTAATGACCCTCATAAAATGAGGTTATTCGCCCGTTAGCAACCATAACCACACCCAAAAAACGTTCAAAAATAAATTTGCAATTGATGCGTTATTGGTGTATATTTACACCACAAACAAAACATCATGAGAAGACAAAGTATTTCCTTTACAGAGCCAAATGATGAATGGCTTAAAAGTCAAATTGACAATAAAGAATATTCAAGCAAGAGTGAATTAGTTAATGATTTAATTCGTCAAGCAAGAAATCAACAAAAGCAAATCGATTTAATTCGATTGAAATTAGACAAAGCTGAAAAATCTGGATTTACAACCGAATCTCAATCAGAAATTTTGAAGCAATCTAAAAGTATGCTTAATGGGTAAATACAAATTAAGCAATGTTGCAAAGGAAGATTTAGTCCGAATCCATCATTACGGCGTTAAACAATTTGGAATGAAACAAGCAGACAGATACTTTGAATCTTTCTTTGTGCACTTTGAACTTATTGCGAAAAATCCACAATCATTCGAATCTGTAGATTTTATTCAATCCGGATATCGGCGTTGTGTTTGTGGTGTAGATAGTATATTCTACAAAATGAACGAAGACGTCGTGGAAATCATGACAATCATCGGGAGACAGGACCTTAATCAATTGTTATAAAGAAAAACGGTTGCTAACACACGTCTAGAAAAAAAGCCGCAATTTCAGTTACGAAAACGATAATGGAAAAGCTTACGATTTTTGAACGCAAATAATATTAACTTTAAAAATCGGCTTCTTCACTAGGCGTGAAATCGTAAGAAACAATTGATAAATAAAAAATGATCAAAACAATAAAATATTTCAAGAATAACCGAAATCTATATTTAGCTATTGTTTTTACTTTAGTTTTTTTCTTATACTTAACATACATTTTAGTTCCTTTTAGTAGCTACTTCAAACTTGATGCTGGAGCAAATTCATTAGGTATTTCTTTTTCTTACACGTTAGAGATGGTTCAAAAATTCTTTGAATCAAGGACTCAGGAGCAACTTCTTTATTATAGAGAATTCCTTCAAATTTGGGACACAATTTTTGCATTTATTTATACGTTGATGTACGCATCTTGGATTGTGTACTTTTTAAATAACAAGCGTCTATTTTTGATTATTCCTATTCTTTGTATGATTGCCGATTGGGTAGAGAATTACCTTGAAATTTTAATGCTAGAATCTTATTTAAATTCAAGTCCAATATCCGAACAATTAGTTTCATTAGGATCTGGAATCAACTCGTTTAAATGGATATTATCAAGTATTACATATCTGATAATCCTCGCAGGAATAATACTTAAAGTAAAAACATTTCTAACAAAACCTAAACTTCATTAAAAAGACATTTTAGCCTAATCGCTATGGCTAATCTGCGCAACCTGATAAGTATCTCCCCTATACTTCACCCAAAAAAAAAGCCCAATTCCGTTAACGAAACTGGGCTTTTTATTTTATATCGTTATTCTTAATTCACTAACAACTTATGTGAAGGAGCGAATTTCGTTAATGTAATTCCTTCCACTGCTTTTGTATATTCTTCTATCGTAGGTGTTCTTCCTAAGATCGTCGAAAGCACAACCACTGGTGTTGAAGAAAGTAATGATTCTCCTTTTTTACCTTCTGTATCTTCAACTACTCGACCTTGGAACAAACGTGTTGAAGTTGCCATTACAGTATCTCCTTTTTCCGCTTTTTCTTGGTTCCCCATGCACAAATTACATCCTGGACGCTCTAAGTACAACATGTTTTCATACTTCGTACGCGCTTCACCTTTTGGAACGTTGTCGTTGAATTCAAATCCAGAGTATTTTCTCAAAACTTCCCAATCACCTTCAGCTTTCAATTCATCAACGATGTTGTACGTTGGCGGAGCAACTACTAATGGCGCTTTGAATTCTACTTTACCGTTTTGTGCTTCTACGTTTTTCAACATTTGCGCAAGGATTTTCATATCACCCTTGTGGACCATGCAAGAGCCGATGAATCCAAGATCTACTTTTTTCGTTCCACCATAAAATGATAACGGACGAATTGTATCGTGTGTGTAGCGTTTTGAAACGTCTTTGTTATTTACGTCTGGATCAGCAATCATTGGCTCAGCGATAAGGTCTAAGTCAACCACTAATTCAGCGTAATAGTTGGCAGTTGCATCTGGAGTCAACGCTGGTTTTTCACCAGATTGAATTTCAGCAATGCGTTTGTTTGCTTTGTTGATCAACCCTTGCAATACATTCAAGTGGTTGTCCATTCCTTTATTAATCATGATTTGGATACGGCTTTTCGCAATTTCCAATGATTCAATCAAGGTTGCATCTTCTGAAATACAAATAGATGCTTTCGCTTTCATTTCTGCTGTCCAATCGGTAAAAGTAAACGATTGATCTGCCGTCAATGTTCCAATATGAACTTCTATTACTCTTCCTTGGAACACATTCTCACCACCAAATTTCTGTAACATTTGCGCTTGCGTTGCATGCACCACATCACGGAAATCCATGTAGCTTTTCATTTCGCCTTTGAACGTCACTTTTACAGATTCTGGAATCGGCATGGACGCTTCACCAGTTGCTAATGCCAAGGCTACAGTTCCTGAATCGGCACCAAAAGCAACACCTTTCGACATACGTGTGTGCGAGTCACCACCAATAATGATTGCCCAATCGTCGATTGTAATATCGTTCAATACTTTATGAATAACGTCTGTCATTGCATGATAAACTCCTTTCGGGTCACGCGCAGTAACTAATCCAAACTCATTCATGAATTTCATCAATTTCGGGATGTTAGCTTGTGCTTTTTTATCCCAAACAGATGCTGTGTGACAGCCAGACTGATATGCTCCATCCACAATTGGAGAAATAACTGTTGCAGCCATTGATTCCAATTCTTGCGCCGTCATCAAACCAGTTGTATCTTGCGATCCAACAATGTTCACTTCAACACGAACGTCTGAGCCAGCGTGCAATACTTTACCGGGCGTATTTCCAACAGCATTATTATTGAAGATTTTCTCCACAGCAGTTAATCCTTGTCCGTCGTTCGAAATTTCTTTCGAAGGAGCAAATACTGTTGGAATGTCGATTCCTAATGTTTTACAAGCGAATGTTTGAATTTTCTTACCGAAAACGATCGCATATGAACCACCTGCTTTAATGAATTCCATTTTTTGCGGTGTCAATGCTTTCGAGATATCGATTAATTCTTTATCGCCATTGTATAATTTTTTCGTTTTTGTATTAATTGTTAAAACTGTTCCTGTTGCAACAGAATACGTATGTTCTAAAATTGGATCACCATTTTCATCACGAACAATCGTTCCGTCAGAATCTGTTTTCTTCACCCAGTTTTTTAAATCCAAACCGATACCACCCGTTACATCAACCGTTGTTAAAAAGATTGGAGAAATACCGTTTGTTCCACCAACAATTGGTGCAATGTTCACGAAAGGAACGTAAGGACTTGCTTGTTTACCTGTCCAAAGTGCAACGTTGTTTACACCTGACATACGAGAGGATCCAACACCCATCGTACCTTTTTCAGCAATCAACATCACGCTTTTATCTGGATGTTGTGCACGAAGCGCTGTAATTTCAGCTTGTGCTTCAGGCGTAATCATACATTTTCCATGTAATTCACGGTCAGAACGCGAGTGCGCTTGATTTCCTGGAGACAATAAATCAGTTGAGATATCACCTTCTCCAGCAATGAATGTTACGATCTTAATTTCTTCGGGAACTTCAGGAAGTTTTGTAAAGAATTCCGCTTTCGCATAGCTTTCTAAAATTTCTTTTGCCATTGCATTTCCAGCTTCATACGCCACCTTTAAACGGTCCGCATCTGCATCGTACAAATACACTTGTGTTTTCAAGACATCCGCTGCACTTTTTGCACTTGCTGCATCACTTCCCAATGCTAAATCCAGTAACACACCGATTGATGGTCCACCTTTCATGTGTGATAACAATTCCAAGGCAAAAGCTGGAGTAATTTCGTTTACGATTTCTTCACCAAGAATAATTTGTTTCAAGAAAAGCGCTTTAGAAACAGCTGCAGGGGTTGTTCCAGGCAACGTATTGTAGATAAAGAACTTCAATGAATCGACACGATATGCATTGTTTGTATCTTTGATCTGTGCAATCAGGTCGTTCACAATTTCAGCAGTATCAATTGGCTTCGGGTGAAGTCCTTGTGCTTTTCTTTCTTCGATTTCCTTGATGTATTCTTGATAATGATTCATAAATAGCTATTTTACTATAATCGGGTAGTTTACTAATTCGTGCAAACGAACGATTAATGACTATCTGAAAAAGTGCTAAAGTGGCACATTTACAGGTAATAATTCTATTAAAAGTTCGATGCACAAATTTAGTTAAAATCAATGGAAAAACGCAAAGGAACAAGAAAGATAATGCATAGAATATTGAAAAAAATGATTGTTTAAAACGATTAAAAAATAAGAATATCAGCCACAGATTCACAGATTAACCTATTCTATTATCAAATTATTCAACATTTTTCATCTTTTCTTGTCTATTAAAGTGTTTAATCTGTGCATCTGTGGCAATTATTAGGCTTTATTATTTTGTCTAAATTCAATACCATCAGTCTTGTATTTCTCCCTGGATTACATCCAATGCTAAAAACACATAATCCTAAGGGGGTATGAATTTCAAAACAGCTGAACGTCTTAAATAGTTGGAATTTTGAGTGCTTTTAAGGTAAAAAATCGAATATTGGTGCAAAATTCAACTTGTAAAATGTACAAATTGCGAATCTAAATAGCACTTTTTTATCAACATAAAGATTTTATTCCTACCTTTGCCCCCCGCTAAGTATGACTTAGTTGGAAATTAGTATTAATAACAAAAAGTTTATTTATGAATTCTTACGAAACTGTTTTCATTTTAACTCCCGTTTTGTCTGATGATCAGGCAAAGGAAGCAGTGCAGAAATTCGAAGGCGAAATTACGTCATTGGGTGGAAAGGTCAAGCACTCTGAGAGCTGGGGATTACGCAAATTAGCGTACCCAATCCAAAAAAAATCAACAGGATTTTATTTCCTAGTTGAATTCGACGCTGAAGGAAGCGTTGTTGCAGGTTTAGAATTAGCAATGAAGCGTGATGAGCGTTTGATGCGTTTTTTAACTGTAAAAATGGAAAAAGACCATTTAGCATGGGCTGCAAAGCGCAGAGCTAGAATGGGAGAAAAGAAAAGTGCTGCACCAGCAGAGGCTTAATCATTAACATTTAAAAACGTAAAATCATGGCACAAAACGATATTCGCTATTTGACTCCGATTAACATCGAAATCAGAAAAGATAAATATTGCCGTTTTTCAAAAAGCGGAATACGATTCATCGACTATAAGGATCCTAATTTCTTATTGAAATTGATCAACGAGCAAGGAAAAATCTTACCTCGTCGTATCACAGGAACTACTGCAAAATACCAAAAGAAAGTAAACAAAGCGATCAAACGTGCTCGTCACATCGCCGTACTTCCTTACGTAGCAGATATGTTGAAATAAGACGATTGTTAAACAGGATAAAATATTAAATCATGGAAGTAATTCTAAAGAAAAACGTTGATAAACTTGGATACGCGAATGAAGTAGTTACGGTAAAGAATGGTTATGGTCGTAACTTCCTTATTCCTCAAGGATACGGAATATTAGCTACTGCATCTGCTAAAAAAGCGCATACAGAAGTTATGAAACAAAAAGCTCACAAAGAGACTAAATTATTGGCTGAAGCACAAGAAATTGCTGCTAAACTAGAAGTTCTTACTGTTACAATTGCTACGAAAGCAGGTGAAAACGGAAAGATTTTTGGATCTGTTAATACAGTTCAATTGTCTGAAGCATTGAAAAAAGCTGGTTTCGACATCGATCGTAAATCGCTTAAAATTAAAGATGAGCCAATTAAAGAAGTTGGAACATTCGAAGCTGAAGCTAATCTTCATAAAGGAGTTAAGCCAGTATTCAAATTTGAAGTTGTTGGAGAATAATCCAATTCAAATTATAAAAAAAACCGATTCAGATTCTGAGTCGGTTTTTTTGTGCTTAAAATGGAGATATTTCCAACTATTTTTTAGAAGGAATATGCATCTTTGCACCATGCGCATTGTTTACTTATTTCAGATTGTCGTTTTTTTATTCATAATTGCTAGTTGCAATGAGAATCAAAAACAAAACGATGTGCGTAAAAAGAATGAAATCAAATTTGCAAAACACTTTCAATTAGAGAAGTCGGACAGTATACTTTTATTACACATTCTTGATCCAGAAAAAAATACAATCGAAAAAAAATATGCTTTAACGAGAAAATTGGAAACGACAATTCCAAAAGGATATTCACGCATCATGATTCCGATTAAATCTATCACAACTTTATCTAGCACACAAATCGGAATGCTTTCTGTGTTGAACCAAGAACAAAAAATCAATGGAATTTCTGACAAAAACTATGTTTGGAATTCAAAAGTTCTTAAGGGAGTTAAAGCTGGAAAAATCGTTGAAGTTGGAAATGAAGGAATGATTGCCCTTGAAAAATTGATTAAGATCAAACCATCAATTGTTATGTACAGTGGTTTTGGGAAAGAATTTCCACACCAAAATCAGTTAGAACAAATCGGAATTCAATGTGTAGTTAATTACGATTGGAAAGAAATGAATCCACTTGGCAAAGCAGAATGGATCAAGGTTTTGGGAGCTTTGACGGATCAATTAGAGGAATCAGAAAACTATTTCAATCAATTGGTGGGAGATTATAATTCATTGAAGAATCTTGCGCAAAAATCGAATGTTTCTCCAACGGTGTTTAGTGGTAACATTACTGGAGATATTTGGTACACGCCAGCCGGAGAGAGTTTCACAGCACAACTTTTTAAAGATGCGAATCTTGATTATGTTTATAAAAAAACCAAAGGCACAGGAAGTTTGGCGCTAAGTTTCGAGAAAATTCTTTCAGAAAATACGAAAACACCTTATTGGATCAATCCAGAACATCCAAGCCTCCAAGAAATTCTTGAATTAAATCCAAAAATGAATTTTTTCAATGCTGTGAAAAACAAGAACGTGTTTTGTTATTCAAAAAATATGAATTACTACTGGGAAATGAGCGCAATTCAACCTCATCATGTTCTTTCTGATTTAATTCAATTGTTACATCCTGATGTGAAGCTTCAAAAAAAGCTTTATTTTTATAAAAACATTT
>JBIIWQ010000335.1:0-2723 GCA_044338805.1 Crocinitomicaceae bacterium | reverse complement strand
ATGGTCATGCTCCAAAATACGGCAGCATCCAAACATTCGTATTCATTAAAATCACCGTCTGACTTTAAAGTTAAAGTAATCGAAAATCAATTTTCTGGATTGGTATTGAATATCAACGGAATTGAAATTTGGACACGCTTAATTGGTGATTTTAATGCCTATAATTTACTGGCGGTATACAGTGTTAGTCAATTGCTTGGTGAAGATTCAACCGAAGTATTAACAGCTATTAGCACACTTGAATCTGTTGAAGGTCGATTCCAATATTTCCAAAGTGATACAGGGATTATTGCCATCGTTGATTATGCACATACACCAGATGCTTTGGAAAATGTTTTGAAGACGATTGCGAATATTCGTACTAAAAACGAGACTGTTTATACAGTAATTGGCTGCGGTGGTGATCGCGATAAAACAAAACGTCCAGAAATGGCTGCCATTGCATGCGAAAGAAGTGATAAAGTGATTTTGACGTCAGACAATCCTCGTTCAGAAGATCCGAATACCATTTTAGATGAAATGATGGCTGGTGTTGAAGGGCAATTTTTCAAAAAGACACTTTCTATTGTTGACAGAGCACAAGCAATAAAAACGGCTGTTTCAATGGCAGAAAAAGGTGATATCATCTTAGTTGCTGGAAAAGGTCACGAGAAATACCAAGAAATAAAAGGAGTGAAACATGACTTTGATGACATGCTAATAACAAAGGATTTATTTAAAAAACTAGAGAAATAATGCTATACTATTTATTCGACTATCTTGATTCAATGAATTTCCCTGGAGCTGGGTTATTTCAATTCATTTCCTTCAGAGCAGCAATGGCGCTGATTACTTCTTTAATTGTTTCCATCTTTTTTGGAAAGAAAATCATCAATTTATTAAGAAGACAACAAATTGGGGAAACCGTTCGTGACCTTGGATTAGCAGGTCAAGTTGAAAAATCTGGTACACCAACAATGGGCGGATTAATCATCTTGGGAGCAATTCTTATCCCAACTATTTTGTTCGCCAAATTGCACAACATTTATGTCATCACAATGATTGTAGCAACGATTTGGTTAGGTGTAATTGGCTTTTTGGATGATTATATCAAAGTTTTCAGAAAGAACAAAGAAGGTCTTGCTGGAAAGTCTAAAATTGTTGGTCAAATCGGTGTTGGATTAATTGTAGGTTGCATGCTTTATTTCTCAAAAGATGTAACTGTCCACAAGAGAGTTCAAGAAAATTATGTGCTGCAAGGCGACGAACAATTTGTAACACACGAACACCAAAACGGTAAAAACGAAAACTATAAATGGATCAAAACGGATGACATGACAACCACAATTCCTTTCATGAAAGGAAATGAGTTTAATTACAATTGGTTGATGGGGGATTCCAATAAATCCTATGGTTGGTTATTGTTTATTCCAATTGTGATTTTTATTGTCATCGCAGTGTCGAATGGTGCAAACATGACGGATGGTTTAGACGGATTAGCAACTGGCACATCTGCGATTATTGGTCTTGCTTTAGCCGTTTTAGCATACGTCAGTTCGAATGCCTTTTTTGCGGATTATCTTAACGTAATGTACATTCCACTGGCAGAAGAACTAGTAATATTTATTGCTGCATTCGTTGGAGCATGTGTTGGATTCCTTTGGTATAATTCATACCCAGCTCAAGTTTTCATGGGTGATACTGGAAGTTTAGCAATCGGAGGAATTATCGCTGTTTTTGCTATTGCCATCCGAAAAGAATTATTGATTCCAGTATTATGTGGGGTATTTCTTATTGAAAACTTATCTGTAATCATGCAGGTGGGTTATTTCAAATTTACCAAGAAACGATTTGGCGTTGGAAAACGAATTTTCTTAATGGCGCCTTTGCACCATCATTATCAAAAAACGGGAATGCATGAAGCGAAAATTGTTTCACGCTTCTGGATTATCAGTGTATTCCTAGCTGTAATTACAATTGTAACACTGAAACTACGCTAAAAAGTGGTAGGGACGAACAAACATATCGCCATTTTAGGTGCCGGAGAAAGCGGTGTCGGTGCTGCCATTTTAGCAAAAAAAATGGGGTGGAATGTGTTCGTTTCAGATTTTGGGAAAATCAAGGATGAGTTCAAAAATCAATTGAATGAAAAAGGATTTGAGTGGGAAGAAGAAAAACATTCGGAAGAAAAAATTCTAACAGCTGATTTGATAATTAAATCTCCTGGGATTCCAGAAAAAGCACCTCTAATCAAGAAATTGAGAGAAAAAGGAGTTCAAATTATTTCCGAGATTGAATTTGCAGGGTATTATTCAAAAGCTAAAACAATTTGTATTACTGGAAGTAACGGTAAGACAACAACAAGTATGATGACTTTCCATATTTTGAAGAAAGCAGGAATCAATGTTGGATTGGCTGGAAATGTTGGAACAAGTTACGCGAAACAAGTAGCTGAAAATGACTTTGACTGGTATGTAATAGAATTGAGCTCTTTTCAATTGGATGACATGTTCAAATTCAAAGCTGATATAGCAATTCTTACCAATATTACTCCAGATCATTTGGATCGATATGACTATGAAATGCAAAACTATGTTGATTCTAAATTTCGAATCATTCAAAATCAAACAAACAGTGATTATTTCATTTTTAACAATGATGATCCAATTATCAAAGTTGAACTTGCAAAACGCAAAATCAACGCAATTCAAGCGCCATTTTCTTTGAAAGAGGAAATTAAATAT
>JBIIWQ010000334.1:0-2732 GCA_044338805.1 Crocinitomicaceae bacterium | reverse complement strand
GACGGAATAGCAACTTTTGACTTTAGCGCAACGAAAACAACTATCCAAAATCTGTTGCCAACAACCGCCGGGGTTGTTTACAACATCAATTATTATAGAAATCAAGCCGATGCCTTGGCGGAACTTAACGTGATTACCAATATTTCCAATTATAGAAATATTGGCTATCCAAATACTCAAGACATTTGGGTTCGTGTAGATAGTGATGCGGACAATGCTTGCTATGGTCTAGGACCATTTGTGACTTTGACCGTTGAAACATTGCCGTTTGCCAATGATGTTTCGATTCCAAGACAATGTGACGACAATCAGGATGGGATATTTACTTTTGATACAGTGGCTCTTGAAACCACTTTGCGGGGAATCAATCAATCGTTTCCTGTTACCGTGGCTTATTTTGATGCTGCCAATAATTCTCTAAAAGATGCTAACGGAGTTTTGATTTCGAGTCCATTTCCTGCGACATTCACAACCTCATCACAAACCATAAAAGCAGTTGTTACTAATAATACGGCGCAAAAATGCTTTGACGAAACTACCATTTCATTTATTGTAGACGATTTGCCGGAAGCATTTGCTGTCCCTATTGCGTTGACAACAACCTGTGATGATGAATTAGATCCTTTGTCTCAAGACGGCAAATTTGCTTTCGATTCCTCCTCATTTCAAATAACAATTTTGAATGGACAAATTGGAATGAATGTAAAATATTTCGATCAAAACGGAAAAATATTGTCAAGTCCGTTGCCAAATCCATTTACAACAGGAACACAAAATGTAAAAGTTATTGTTGAGAATCCATTAAATCTATCTTGTCCTGCAACGACCACTTTAAACTTTAGGGTAAATCCATTACCAAACATCAATTTGAATACTAATGGAACTGAAGACGAATTAGTTTGCCAAAATGATCCATCATTCTTTGTTCAACTCGATGCGGGAATTCAAGATGGGTCGTCAGCTGGCAATTACACTTATGTTTGGTCGAAAGACGGAACAGTGTTACCAAGTCAAACTTTATATTCATTGGATGTAAACGCGGAAGGGTTATATACTGTCGAAGTTTTTAACAGTGAAGGTTGCAGTAGAATTCGAACTATAAAAGTTACTGCCTCTGATGTGGCGTATATCGAGAATATTCTTATCATTGACATGACCGATATAAATACAGTTACAATAAATGTTACTAAATCAAGTTTAGGAGATTATGAATATAGTTTAGATGAACCCTTTGGGCCTTTTCAAGATTCGAATTTCTTTGATAATGTTCCGGCAGGTATTCACGATGTTTATATCAATGACAAAAATGGATGTAGACCAGTTACAAAAGCTACCATTGCAGTTGTCGGTTTGCCAAAATTTTTCACTCCAAACAGCGACGGATACAACGATTATTGGAGTCCAAAAGGAGTAAATGCTTCTTTCAATTCAAAATCTACCATTTATATTTTTGATCGATATGGGAAACTCCTCAAACAATGGGTTCCTTCAACGAGCGAAGGCTGGGACGGAACCTTCAACGGAAATCCATTACCTGCTGATGATTATTGGTACACCATAAAACTAGAAGACGGACGAGAAGCAAAAGGTCATTTCAGCTTAAAACGGTAAATGAATCTCAAATATAATGCATAAAAAAAGCCATTCTTTCGAATGGCTTTTTTGCTGTAAAAAATAGAATTAGATTTTAAATCTTTTTCTATCAGTTTCTGTCAAATAGATTTTTCTCAAACGAATAGATTTTGGAGTTACCTCAACATATTCATCTTTTTGAATGTATTCCAACGCTTCCTCAAGAGAGAAAATGATTGGAGGAATAATCCTTGCTTTATCATCATTTCCAGAAGAACGAACGTTAGATTGTTTTTTCTCTTTAGTCACATTCACACACATATCATCGCTACGGGAGTTTTCACCAATTACTTGACCTTCATAAATTTCGTCATTAGGATTAACGAAGAATTTACCACGATCTTGTAATTTATCGATAGAATAAGGAATAGCTTTTCCTTTTTCCATAGAGATTAACGAACCTTTGTTACGTCCGGAAATTTCTCCTTTGAAAGGCTCATATCCTATAAAACGATGCGCCATAATAGCCTCACCTGCAGTAGCAGTAAGCAATTGGTTACGCAATCCAATAATTCCACGTGATGGAATATTAAATTTTATAATCATACGGTCCCCTTTAGTTTCCATACTCAACATTTCTCCTTTACGCAAAGAAACAAACTCTACGGCTCTTCCCGAAAGTGTTTCTGGTAAGTCGATTGTCAATTCCTCAATTGGCTCACATTTTTTACCTTCAATTTCTTTGATGATAACTTGTGGTTGACCAATTTGCATTTCATATCCTTCTCTTCTCATTGTTTCAATAAGAACAGACAAGTGAAGAACTCCACGACCAAAAACCATAAACTTATCTGCTGAATCAGTTTCACCCAATTTCATTGCCAAGTTTTTTTCCAATTCTTTTGTCAATCTGTCTCTAATATGTCGAGAAGTAACAAATTTACCTTCTTTACCAAAGAAAGGAGAGTCATTGATGGTGAACAACATACTCATTGTAGGTTCATCAATGGCAATGGTTTGTAAAGCTTCTGGGTTATCAAAACAAGCAATAGTATCACCAATTTCAAAACCTTCTACTCCAATAATTGCACAAATATCTCCAGCTACTACTTCTTGCACTTTTTTACGACCAAGTCCTTCAAAAGTATGCAATTCTTTAA
>JBIIWQ010000331.1:0-2746 GCA_044338805.1 Crocinitomicaceae bacterium | reverse complement strand
TGTATTTCAATAACAGTCATATAGAATATCAATATTATTGATTTTTACATAGATAATATCTATAATAGATTTGAAAATTATTTTTTATTCGTTATTAAATTATTTTCAACTGTTTAGGCTATTAACTAGCTGAATTTACGCAAAAATGTTGAATAAGGAAAATTTTTATAACTTTCTTTTAATTAATTCATGCTGAATTATATATTTATTTAGCAAAATGAATTAATCGTATTTTGCACTATTAAGTAGGTTGAATCTTCAAATGAAATTTGTACATAATTGTAAACATGAAGAATTGTGTAATGCTCAATAATAGTGACTAAAAAAATAATTAATACAAATCACGAATACTTAAGTAGCAATGCTTTTATTTACCAAAAATTTAAGCGTTAAAGAATAACTACATTTTCACTTTGATTGAAGGCATAAAATAAACGAAACTATTAATTTATTATAAAACACACATTCAATGAACGATATTATTTGTCCAAACTGTCATAAGGTTTTTAAAGTCGATGAGGCTGGTTTTGCCGATATTCTTAAACAAGTTCGCGATCATCAATTTGAAGAAGAATTGCTAAATCGCTTAAATCTTGCCGAAAAAGAAAAAGAAAATGCAGTTAAACTTGCCGAAGCCCATTTAAAAAACTCATTTCAGTTAGATCTTGCAAAAAAAAATATAGAACTAGCCAATCTGAAGGCCAAAAATGAATTAGAACTCGCCGAAAAGTTATCTAAAAAGGAAACTGATATTGCTGAATTGAAATCAAAAATTGATAAAGCACAAATTGACAAAACCCTATCTGTAGCGGAAGCTGTTAACAAAGTTGAAAAAGAACGTGATTTTCTTGCCAATGATTTAAAAAATAAGGAAACAGAAAAACAATTATTGGAAAAAACATTAAACGAGAAATTTTCTGCAGAGCTGAAGACAAAAGATGATATCATTAAGATGAAAGATGATGAAATTGCTTTGCGTAAGGACATGAAATTGAAACTTTCGACTAAAATGATTGGTGAAACACTCGAGCAACATTGTGAAAACGAATTCAATAAACTTCGAGCAACCGCTTTTCAAAAAGCTTATTTTGAAAAAGACAACAATTCAAAATCTGGGAGTAAAGGTGATTATATCTATAAGGAAACAGATGATACTGGTAATGAAATCATTTCAATTATGTTCGAAATGAAGAATGAGAGTGACGAAACTGCTACAAAAAAAAGAAATGAAGACTTTTTTAAAGAATTAGACAAAGATCGTACAGAAAAGAAATGTGAATATGCAGTTCTTGTTTCACTCCTTGAAGCTGAAAATGAACTGTATAATGGCGGAATAGTAGACGTTTCTCATAAATACCCAAAAATGTATGTTGTTCGACCCCAATTTTTCATTCCTATTATCACGCTTCTTCGCAATGCTGCAATGAGTTCTATGAAATATAAAGCAGAATTAACATTGATAAAAAGTCAAAATATTGATATTACCAATTTTGAAGATGAAATAACTAGTTTTAAAGAGGGTTTTGCGAAAAATTATGACCTCGCAAGTCGCAAATTTAAAACTGCTATTGAAGAAATCGATAAGACCATTGATCACCTTCAAAAAACGAAAGAAGCATTATTATCTTCAGAAAACAATCTGCGTTTAGCGAATAACAAAGCGGAGGATTTAACGATCAAAAAATTAACACGAGGAAACCCGACAATGACCGCTAAATTTGACGAAATATCAAAAAACAACACGTTGATTGATACTCAGGAAGAAGATTGAAGAGTCAAAATAACAAAAGAGGAATAGGCGATAAAAGTGACTTAATAAAACACGTTTAGGTTACTTATAATAATGAGATATCCAATAAATTATATCTTTTTCAAACGAAAAGAGGAGCAATTTTAAATCGCTCCTCTTTCTTATGCGCTTTTATAATCTTACAATAACAATTGATTTCTTGAAAATAGTTTCGGTTCCAAATGCCATTTAAAGCCAATTCCATTGCTGCTCATTTCAATTGAATTCAACAAATTATCTAGGGACTTTTTTGAATGACGATTATGGATAGCATAAGCAGTCAAATCGAATAAAAACAAAAATCCTCCTTGCATCA
The DNA here is from genome assembly GCA_044338805.1 of Crocinitomicaceae bacterium. Classification (GTDB taxonomy): domain Bacteria; phylum Bacteroidota; class Bacteroidia; order Flavobacteriales_D; family Crocinitomicaceae; genus M0103. The sequence goes on along the minus strand of JBIIWQ010000331.1, from coordinate 641 downwards.
GAAGACTATTACCGTAGCCATTGAATTGATCTTGTTTCTCCAAATTGGATTTTGCCTCGCTACGAAGAATTAAACCACTCGCTAAATAACCAACATCTAATCCTGTATTAATTAAAAAAATCTTTTCTGTTTGATGCTGATTTCTAACGGTTTCAGCAAAAGTTAAGGTTGTGTTTGACTTTTTTGCTTTTATATAACCAGGAATTGCCAAACCAATATTTACGGTATTCCAAATCACATTCATTTGATGGAAATAACGGGCTTCACCGTTTGGAACTGATGCAGCCCAACCAATTCCACTGGCAATAAAATTAGCAGTAGCCCAGGATCCTAAGCCAATCATTAGATTTTTATTAATTTGTTCTCGATCACTATTAAATTCCTGCAAAGGTTGTGCAAATGAAAAATACGAGATGAAAAATAAGGGAAAACAAAACAATTTCATAGTTCAGATTTAAACGTTACTGTTAATTGAACAAAAAAGATGGCCATTGGTTCAATATTACAATTATTATTTAAAAGATATACGTTATTGGCAGCTATTGGATAATCTATCAAAAAATTCATTCGTATACCGAACATTCCTAACTTTCAGTTTTTATAAAGGAAAACTTTAAATAGTCGTTTCAATTTTGAACATT
>JBIIWQ010000330.1:0-2750 GCA_044338805.1 Crocinitomicaceae bacterium | reverse complement strand
CAACTTTTGCAATTCCTCTACCTCCAAAAGCATAGTCGGAAATTTCTAATTCAACAATATCACCTCTTTGAAACACACGCATTTATTTTGAGTGACAAAGTTAGTTATTAGTTGCGAGTTATAAATAGTTGCGAGTTGCGAATTACAAGTTTATTAAAACGTGAACAATTTGGGATTCAATTTGAAAGACATAGCGATGCACAGAGTTTATCGAAGTGGTACATAGGTAACATAGGTGGATCGATTTGGGATTGTAACTACTAACACACAACACCTAGAAGCTAACTCATTTTTTACCACATAGAAACATAGGACACATAGGTGGATCGATTTGGGATTTGGCACTTCGATAAACTCAGTGACCAAATTAATTTGGGATTTGTAATTAGCAACTAATCACTTGTAACTATTTAAATCATTCCACGAATAATTCCTTTATCGGAGCCTTCAACGAAATCAAGAATCAATTTACGAATTGCTGTATCAGCCATATTCTGTTTTATTGCTTCAATTCCTTTTGAGATATTGTTATTTTGGATGTATAACATGCGGTAGATATCTTCTATCTCCTTTACTTGTTCATCTGTATAGCCTCTTCGACGCAATCCAACGGCATTTACACCAATAAATGTAAGCGGTTCTCTTGCTGCTTTAATAAACGGTGGTATGTCTTTTCTAACAAGCGAAGCGCCTCCAATAAACGTGTGACTTCCTATGTGAACAAATTGTTGCGCAACAACTGTTCCTTCTAAAATTGCAAAATCATCAATTTGAACATGCCCAGAAAGACCAACATAACTTGCAAGAATAACGTTGTTTCCTATTTGACAATCGTGTGCAACATGCACATATGTCATTAATAGACAGTTGTTACCAATACTCGTTTTCCATTTATCCTTGGTGCCTCGGTGAATCGTAACACATTCTCTGATAATGGTATTATTTCCAATTTCAACAGTTGTATATTCTCCTTCAAATTTTAAATCTTGGGGAATTACACCTATAACTGCTCCTGGGAAAATTTCGCAATCTTCACCTATTCGAGTTCCAGGATAAATAGTGACATTTGGATGAATTTTGGTTCTAGCACCGATGACAACATCTTCATAAATTGTCGAAAATGGTTCAACAATTACGTTTTCTCCTATAGATGTTTTTGTTGATACGTATGCTAATTTACTGATCATCTTATACTTTATCTTTTGCTATCTGTGCTAACATTTCTGCTTCCATGACCATTTTACCGTTCACATAAGCTTTTCCACCCATTTCAACCAATCCTCTTCTGATTGGTGAAAGTAAATATAATTCAAATACGATTGTATCACCTGGTATTACTTTTTGTTTGAATTTCACTTTATCTATTTTCATAAAGTAAGTCGTATACAAATGTGGGTCTTCAACTTTGCTTAAAGCGAAGATACCACCAACTTGTGCCATTGCTTCAATTTGTAATACACCAGGGAAAATTGGATTACCAGGGAAATGACCCGTAAAAATTGGCTCATTCATCGTGATGTTTTTCACACCAATGATTGATTCCTCGTTGATTTCCATGATTTTATCAACCATTAAGAAAGGAAAACGGTGAGGCAACATTTTTTCAATATCATTGATATTGTATAATGGCTCTTTCGTTAAATCAAATGTTCTTCCTTGACTTTCTTGCTTTTTGATTTGGTCTTTCAATACTTTCGCAAAACGCACATTTCCTGAATGTCCTGGTCGTGCGCCTAAAATATGTGCTTTGATCGGCTTACCAACTAACGCTAAATCACCAACAATATCTAGCAATTTATGTCGTGCAGGCTCATTCTCATATTGTAATTTTGAACTGTTCAAAACGCCAATTCCGTCTATTGTAATTTTTAAATCTTCCTTTCCAAGCAATTTAGCCAAACGATTTAGTTCTTCTGGACTTACATCCATGCGATCAACTAAAACGATTGCATTATCCAAATCACCACCTTTGATCAGGTTATTTGTTGCAAGAAATTCCAATTCACGCAAAAATACAAATGTGCGGCAAGAAGCAATTTCTTTTTTGAATTCACCAATATTATACATTGTAGCATGCTGTGTCCCCAATACTGGTGACTTATAATCCACCATTACGGTAATACGGTAATTTTCATCTGGAATTGCCAAAAATTCGATGCCTTTATCGGTGTCTTCCCACGGAATATTTTCTGTCAAAACAAAATAATCTCTTTCAGCTTCTTGGTCTTGGTAACCAACTTTTTCAATTTCATTGACGAAAATCAACGAACTACCATCCATAATTGGAACTTCTGGTCCATCAATTTTAATCAACGCATTGTCCACTTGACAACCATATAACGCGGCTAAAACATGTTCAGTTGTATAAACACGAGCACCTTTATATTCAAGAGTTGTGCCTCTATCCGTTGCAACAACTAGATCAACATCAGCTTTAATAATTGGCTGACCATCAAGATCTGTTCGTTGGAATTTATATCCATGATTATCTGGAGCAGGGCAAATTTCTAAATTTACTTTTTCTCCAGTGTGCAATCCTACTCCTTGCAAGTGAATAGAATTTAAAAGGGTACGTTGCTTTTCAGCCATTTAATCTACTTTAGTTAATTCTTTTATTTTCTTGTCCATTTCACTGATTTTATTCAAAATGAATGGCAATTTTCTAAATCCGTAATATGATTTTTTGAAATCCTCTAAAGGAATTCCAGGTGAACCCATTAAGGTGTCTGCTTTTTTAACCGATGATGGTA
>JBIIWQ010000328.1:0-2761 GCA_044338805.1 Crocinitomicaceae bacterium | reverse complement strand
TGATGTTTTATTTAATGGAAGCTTTGGTCGTGTTGATTTGCCGGGAGGTGATATTGAAATATTAAAAAAATCGATTCATGAAATCATGTTTCAATTGCCAGAAGATACGATTGTGTTTTGTGGCCATGGCCCTTCAACAACAATAGGAAAAGAAAAGCGTTCTAATTACATTTTAAATTTCTAATTCTTTCATGCGAATAGGTATCAACACTCGTTTTTTGCTTTCTACTAAAATGGAGGGTTTTGGTTGGTACACGTTTGAAATAGCTAAACGTTTGGTGCTAAATCATCCAGAACATGAATTTGTATTCTTCTTCGATAGAGCGTATGATGAGAAATTTATCTTTGCGAAAAACGTAACTCCTATTGTTCTTTCACCTCCTGCAAGGCATCCTTTACTTTTCATTTATTGGTTTGAATTTGCATTGAAAAAAGCACTGAAAAAACAAAAAATCGATGTGTTATTCTCACCAGATGGTTATTTGTCGTTGCGATCAAACGTCCCTCAAATAGGTGTAATACACGATATAAATTTCGAACATTTCCCAAAAGATATTCCTTTCACACCGCGCATTTATTTGCGACTCTATTTCCCGAAATTCGCTCAAAAAGCGACCAAAATTATAACTGTTTCAGAAGCCAGTAAAATTGATATTGCAACAACTTATAAAATAGATGCCGATAAAATTCGAGTAGCTTGGAATGGTGCATCGGAATATTTCAAGCCAATTGATGATGAAACAAAGCATGCAATTAGAAATTTCTATAGCAATGGTAAACCTTATTTTCTATTTGTTGGTGCAATTCACCCTAGAAAAAACGTTAAACGATTAATTGAAGCATTTATACAATTCAAAAAAGACTCACAATCAGATATTCAATTGGTGATTGTTGGTGAATCGCTTTGGAAAAACAACTTATTGAATATTTCCATTTCAGATGAAATATCATCTCAAATCCATTTCACCGGACATTTACCAATAGAAGAATTGGCAAAGGTTATGGGTTCAGCATTCGCGTTGACTTATGTCCCTTATTTTGAAGGGTTTGGAATCCCACTTTTGGAAGCGATGCAATGTGGTGTGCCAATAATATCTGGAAATAAAACTTCTCTTCCTGAAGTTGCAGGTGATGCAGCTTTATATTGCGATCCTTTTAATATTGAAGATATTGCAGAAAAAATGAACGAAATCTCAACTTCAGATAGTTTACGTGAAAAGCTAAAAAAGAACGGATTAGAGCGAAGTAAACTGTTCAGCTGGGATAAAGCTGCAGAAATCGTATGGGAAGAAATTTCAACTATTACGTCAAATAATTAACCGTAATAAGGCGAAATCATCAAATAAACGATAACACCAGAAACCGCAACGAACATCCAAATAGGAAAGGCAATTCTAGTAAATTTCTTATGCTTTACAAAATTTCCTTGCCACGCAAATAAATAGGTAAATAGCACCAAAGGAATTACTGCGATACTCAATAAAATGTGAGAAATTAGAAGAACATAATAAAAATAAGCCATCGCTCCAATCTTACTTTTTTCAAGTATATCTACCTTATGATTATGATTTGAATCTCCATACATCGTTGAATCCGATGTCATATGGTAAGCCACGTAAAGCGCTAAAAACAATAACGAAAGTAATAAAGCAAAACGAATCAATCCTCTATGTAATTCGCGTTTATCATTTTTAATTGCCATCAATGCCCCAATTAAAACAATGGCCGTTATTCCATTAATTGTGGCATAAATTGATGGTAAAATTGAAAAATCAAATCCCTCAATTTTAACTTTAAACAGTATAGCAACCACAACTGGAATTACAATTGACAATGCAATAATTAATCTTTTTGCATTTTTCGCTTTATTTTGATCCAATAACATCATACTCATATTTTAATAGTTTTCGTAAATCCTTTTCTAATTGTACAACTTGCGCTGGATTGGCAACATTGTAAACACCTCTAACATATCCTTCTTTATCTACTAAGGTGAATGCCTCTGAATGAGCAAATCCATCTTCTGCCAAGTCTTCTTGTCCTGCATAAATTCTAAAATCTTCAATGCCCAACCTATGCGTTTCCTTTTCATCGCCTGTTAGAAAAACCCAATTTGGGGTATTAATTCCATAATGTTTTTTATATTTTTTTATAACAGAAGGTTGATCATAATTTGGATTAATGCTGAAAGAAATAAATTGTACATGCTCTTTTAGATCTTGAGTTGCATCATTTATTTTTTTCATATTCTTTGTCATTCTCGGACAAATAGAAGAGCAGGTTGTAAAGAAAAAATCAGCGACCCAAATTTTACCTTTCATGTCAGTTGACTTCACAATAGCAGCGTCTTCATTTCGAAAATAGAAAAAGGGAATTTTTGGAAAAATTGTATCAACTACTTCTTTTCCATCCACTAACGTATATTCCAAATCAAAATTTCCAATAATTGGCAATACGCGTTGCTTTTTTTCTTCTGAGACACAAGAAAATAATAAGATAAACCCGATGAAAAAAGCAATTGACTTCATTGTTTGTAAAACAATTAATGTTGTTTTATGTTCTTAGCTGCTGCTTTATCATATTGTTTTTGCAACAAGGCAATGTGTTCTTTCATTCGTCGAATCATTCCTTCAGTTTTGCCAGACAATACCATTCTTAAATGATTCTGTTTATCAAGTAATAATATTAGCTCTTGAAATGCTTCACCTCCATAAAACTCATTCCCTTTTTTCAAAATAGATTTATTATTAATATTAAAATA
>JBIIWQ010000049.1:0-9823 GCA_044338805.1 Crocinitomicaceae bacterium | reverse complement strand
ATCGTAATTCTGCACTTATTTTAGTCTTAAGAAGTTCTTCAGTAACTTCAGCAGGTACTGCTTCTTCTGCACCAACATTATGTGCTAATACAACTTTAACAAATATTACACATACAACATCTGGCGCTACAAGTATTGGCGCAGCAACTGGATTGCCTTCTGGTGTTTCGGCTGCTTGGGCAGCAAATACTATTACTATTAGTGGAACTCCAACTGCTTCAGGAACTTTTAATTATACTATTCCGCTGACAGGTGGATGTATTAGTGCGTCAGGTACAATAATAGTAACCCTATCACCTTCAGCACTTACGGCAATAACATCATCATCAACAATTTGTGCCAGTGCTTCCGTAAATTTAGCAAGTACAGCCACGTCAAACAACACTGTTAGTTCAATTGTGTTTAATGGGTTCGAAAATGGAGATACATGGAGTTACTCGAATACAAATGGTGAAACGACAAATGGTACTTCTGGATCAGGGGATTTGCCAGCTTCAGCAAGTTTTGTTTATTCAGGTTCTGCGTCCTTTAAAAGAAACGATGGCTCTGCAATAGTAACGAGTTCAAATGTTACTGGTTTAACTGGTTATGTGGATAAATATTTTCAATTCAAACTTGCTGCTTTTTCAGTTGGATCTAATACTCAAGGCATGGATTCGGGTGATTCTGTTACCGTAGCAGTTTCGATAGACGGCGGTTCTACTTATTCAAATGAACTAAATATCAAAGGTTTTTCAAACGCTTATTGGGGTTTTTCATCAGGAACTGGACTGGCCGAAACAACATTTGATGGGAACAATATTTCTTCAGTTTTTTCACCAAGTGCGGGGGGAAACAGAACCACAGATGGATATAGTACAGTTAAGATTAACATTCCAAATAGTGCGGAACAAATAAAGGTTAAAATTACCTTACGAAACAACCATGTAAATGAGTCTTGGTTAATTGATGATTTATCAGTTTCTGGAACACCTATTCCAGTCTTCTCTTGGGCATCAAATCCAGCAGGATTTACATCTGTCGTTCAGGATCCTGCTAGTGTCACACCAATTGAAGCAACAACTTATACTGTAACCGCAACAAATGATTATGGTTGTTCAGCGTCTGCAAGCACTACAGTTACAGTTAGCCAGCCAACATTGGCAACTACACCTACAAGCGGTGATATGATCTGGAAAGGAACTGGAAGTGCAGATTGGGCAACACTTACTAACTGGTGGCAATACAATGGTACATCTTATATAGCTGCAACTGTAATACCAACAACAGCTCAAAATGTTATTATTCCTAAAAATCAAACATGTGTATTGAATCAACCAAATACGTTTGCTAATTCAGGTAATGCAAATAACCTAACAATCGAAACTGACGCAACATTAACATTGCAGAATGGAACATTGGTTGTAAAAGGTAGTTGGATAAACAATGGAACCTTTAATGCTGGTTCAGGAACAGTTTTATTCAATGGAACAACTACTCAAACTATTGGCGGAACTTCACAAACTACCTTTAATAATCTAACATTGAATAATAACCATACTGGTGTTTATCCGAGTCATGTAGCTCTAAAGTTATTACAAGATGCTACAATTGTTAATACTCTTACACTTACAGATGGAATATTAGATGTTTTTGATAAAACACTTACTTTAGGAACGACTTCTCAAAAGGTAATTATTTCTCCTACTATAGGAACTGCTGATTCATATGTCGCTGCTCATCATAATACGAATCACACTGGTACCGTGAAACAATTTGTGCACGCATCAAATATTGGCAATGTGACTCCGTATTATTTCCCAATTGGAGATGATGGAAAATGGACACCTTATACAATTTCATTTAATTCAGGAACTTCAATTGCTTCAGGTTCGTTCATTACTTCACACGTGAATGATGCATTGATTGATAATTCAGATAATGCTGCATTTACTAATCGAATTAAACGTGATTGGGAAGTTAATCCATCTGTCGGTATCACCAATCCAAATTACAATGTGCAAATTTATCACAACAATGATGTTTTGGAATCTGGAGCAACAGCAACGGCTAACATTATTCCTTTTAAAAAACATGGTTCTGCTTTATTTGGCCCAGTAGGAGCTTTTAATTCTCCACAAATTACTCAAGTTGGCACTTATACTGCAAGTTCAAATTCATATACATGGTCAGGTATTACATCCTTCAGTAATTTTGGAGGAACTGCTGGAACTATTTCCGGTTTACCAATCGAATTGATTAGCTTCCAAGCAAATTGTGCAATTAACAAACACGTTGATGTTACATGGTCAACTGCTTCGGAACACAACACAAGTCATTTCGTGGTTGAAAAATCAAGAGATGGTGTAAGTTGGGCAATCTTTAGCACATTGGCTGCTGCAGGTAATTCAACTTCTGTTATTGACTATGCATTGACAGACACTGACGTTGCAAACGGAACATCGTATTACAGATTAACACAATTTGATCTTGATGGCGCATCTGAAACATTCAATATCGCTTCTGTTAATTGTGGCGAACAAGCAGTTAATTCAAACTTGGTTACGTATCCGAATCCAAGTAATGGAAGTTTCTATCTTGATTTTTATACCCAAGATTTAACTGGTCCTTCCTCGATCTCAGTTTTTGATTCGAGAGGAGTGATTATTTACAGACAAGAAGTTCTTGTCGAAAAAGGCAGCAATGTATTTCATATCGAAGATATGGATGTTGCGCCAGGAATGTACTATATACAGGTTTCAAATGGAACCACTACTTCCTATATAGTGAAACATAGTTTGCGTTAAAAATTATGGTCTGAAAATGAAAGGGGAAAGCGAACAAGCTTTCCCCTTTTTTGTTTTTAGATTTTTTAAAATCCTCAAATCATCAAATCTTTTGAATCATCAAATCTTTCAGATCCATCAAATCTTTCAAATCTTTTGAATCTTCAAATATTAAATTGGTCTGAAATAACTTGTCTTAAAAACGTTTGAAGTTGAAAAAGGTTGCGTATGTGTATTAATTAGTTAAGCAGTGTCGAAACAAAAGTAAGTTCAATGCTGAAAACCGCTAAGAATCAACAACATTCTTTTTCGCTAAACATGCATAACCTAAGTCATTTGCTCTTTGTACACCTTTACATCCTGTATTTTAGATTTTCGCTGTTAACGAAGTATTAAAATTAAAGTTGTTTGCCATATTTTGATCGTCCGCTGCAATAGTGTTCTCAAGCCTACCAGAATGAACTAAGAAAAAACAAGATTAAGCACTCAATGAAAGATGTTGATGACTTTTCTTAAAACAAGCGCACTTATGATTGATACAAGAATAGCTTTGTACAAGGAGTAACAAGATGAAAATTTTCATTTTTAAAGCAGTCTAATATTGACCCTTTTTGGGAAAAAGTTCCAAAATCAGGAAAATAGATGGAAATTTAGAATGCTTAAATTATTGTATTACAGTTTTTTACTATTTTTGGCATATTTATTACTAATTACTTATTTGATTAGTTATTAGAGTGGTTTCAATAATAATCAAAAGTAGATGTTTAGGTTTTAGGTAATAGTAAAAGGAGTGGTATTACCACTCCTTTTACTACTTTATAGAAGTGTGTAAATTAAGAATGCTATTTTGATAATTCTATATAGTTAAATTTCTTCTTTTGGGAAAATTTTCCAAAATCAAGAATAGTTAGAAAATGAAACATTTATTATTTATTGATTTTCAGCTGTTTATTTTTTTGGAACGAAATTTTCATATTTGATATTTGATTATTTCAAGTGTGGTTTCATGCAATAATCAAAAGTAGATGTTTAGGTTTTAGGTAATAGAAAAAGGAGTGGTATATATCACTCCTTTTCTACTTTAAAGAAGTTTCAAATTTAATTATAATTATTGACTTGAATAAAACTTCCTTTTCTCATTTAGAAAAAAGACACATTTCGAATAAACTGTATCTTCCTAACTTACTTTAAATGGGTGTATTCTCAATTTGATAATAGTTTATTTGAATCGTCGCTTTGTTACCACAAAATCTTTTTGTCATGATCCGCCAGCTGTCGGATACATGCCAAAAAGTGATTTATTTAATGTTTTTTCGCTGGATTACATCCAGCGCTAAAAACATTTGACCCCTAAATGGGTTATAAATTAGTCATGTGGTATAATAGCGATTACTCAATAGTTTATTTAATACTATTTATTGTTTTAAGAAAGATTATTAAGATGGTAGATTGAGCAATTTAGATAAAAATAAAGGGAGACAAGTGTATTATCTCCCTAGTTAGTTTATAAATTGACTAAAGTTTCCTCCGCTTCTGTTATTGGTTTCCTGAAAACAATTTTTCCGTCAAATGTATCTAACACAACATTTTGAGTTTTATCAATTGTTCCACTCAACAAAGCTTTTGAAAGCTCGTTCAATACTTGCTTTTGAATAACTCTTTTTACTGGGCGCGCACCGAAAAACGGATCGTATCCAGCTTCCGTAATCCAATCAAAAGCATCTTCTGTAACGACAAGGTTGATGTCATTTGCTTTTAATTGTTTCTTTAAATTATTCATCTGAATTGCAACTATCTCTTTCACATTCGCTTTCGTTAAAGGAAGAAACATGATTGTTTCATCAATTCTATTCAAAAATTCAGGACGAATAGTTTGTCTTAATAATTCAAGTACTTCGTATTTCGCTTTTTCTCCAGCCTTTTCATATTCTGAAGGTTTAATATTGTCGAATTTCTCATGAATAATATGCGAACCAAGATTGGAGGTCATTATAATAATCGTATTCTTGAAATTCACTACTCTGCCTTTATTGTCTGTCAATCGGCCATCATCTAAAACTTGTAAAAGAACATTGAAAACATCTGGATGCGCTTTTTCAATTTCATCTAACAAAACAATAGAGTAGGGACGTCTGCGCACCGCTTCTGTTAATTGACCTCCTTCATCGTATCCAACATATCCTGGAGGTGCTCCAACTAAACGCGATACAGAATGTTTTTCTTGGTATTCACTCATGTCAATTCGAGTCATCGCATTTTCATCGTTGAATAAATACTCCGCTAATGCTTTGGCTAATTCTGTTTTTCCAACACCAGTTGTTCCAAGGAAGATAAATGATCCAATTGGTTTTCTTGCGTCTTGCAAACCAGCTCGAGACCGACGCACCGCATCAGAAATAGCAGTAATTGCTTCTTCTTGTCCGACTATTCTCTTTCCTAATTCATCTTCTAATTTCAATAATTTAGAAACTTCACTTTCAATCATTTTATTGACTGGAATTCCTGTCCATTTGGAAACAACTTCTGCAATATCTTCAGAATCAACTTCCTCCTTAATCATTTTTGATTTCGATTGCATTTCCGCAAGCTTGGATTTTATTTTTTCTAATTGTTCTTCAGCTTCTTTAATTTTACCATATCGAATTTCAGCAACTTTGCCATAATCACCAGCTCTTTCGGCTTGATCTGCTTCAACTTTAAAATCCTCAATTGATTCCCTCATTTTTTGAACTGAATCTACCACATCTCTTTCTGCTTGCCATTTCGCTTTGAACGCATCGCGCTGTTCTGTGAGATTGGCTAATTCTTTCTCAACGTTTTCAACCTTTTTCTTGTCATTTTCTCTTTTAAGCGCTTCACGTTCAATTTCGAACTGCATAATTTTTCGTTCTAATTCGTCCAATTCTTCTGGTTTAGAATTAATTTCCATGCGCATTTTTGAAGCTGCTTCATCAATTAAATCAATTGCTTTGTCTGGCAAATGACGATCCGTAATATACCGTTGAGATAATTCAACTGCCGCGATAATTGCAGCATCTTTGATTAAAACTTTGTGGTGATTTTCATATTTTTCTTTAATTCCTCGAAGTATTGAAATGGCATCTTCAGTAGTTGGTTCGTCAACCAAAACAGTTTGAAAACGTCGAACCAATGCCTTGTCTTTTTCGAAGTATTTTTGATATTCATTTAATGTTGTTGCTCCAACTGCTCTTAATTCACCTCTTGCTAAAGCAGGTTTTAAAATATTAGCTGCATCCATAGCGCCTTCTCCACCGCCAGCTCCAACGAGCGTATGAATTTCGTCAATGAACAGAATGATCTCGCCCTCAGCATTAATTACTTCTTTAATTACCGCTTTCAACCTTTCTTCAAATTCACCTTTGTATTTTGCTCCTGCAATTAAAGAGCCCATATCAAGTGAATAAACAATCTTTGTTTTAAGGTTCTCTGGTACATCTCCATCAACAATTCTATGCGCTAAACCTTCTGCAATGGCTGTTTTTCCAACTCCTGGTTCACCAATTAAAATTGGGTTGTTTTTTGTTCTTCTCGTTAGAATTTGCAAAACACGTCTAATCTCATCATCTCGACCAATTACAGGATCTAATTTTCCAGCTTTGGCAAGTTCGTTCAGATTTTTTGCATATTTCTCAAGCGATTGATAGGTTTCTTCTTGACTTTTTGAAGTGACTTTTTCTCCTTTTCTTAAATCCATAATTGCTTGTTTAAGGTTGTTTTTGTTGATTTTATTGTCTTTTAAAAGCGTTCCAATCGAATCAGATGAATCAAGTAAGCAATACAATAACATTTCTATTGTGACGTAATCATCTCCGAAATTTTTGAGTTCGTTAACGGCGTTATTAAATACTTTATTGGTGTTTTGTGAAAGATAAATTTGCCCTCCTTCAACTTTAGAATAAGACAGTAGTATTCTATCCAATGCCGATTCTAAAGCAGTTGAATTTACGTTTAACTTGTTGAGTAAATATGGCGTTACATCTTGATCTATTAAGAATATTGCCTTTAAAAGATGACCTGTTTCAATGGATTGGTTACCGTTTGATTCAGCAAGATTTTGCGCTTGTTGAACTACTTCTTGCGATTTTGTTGTAAACTTATTTAAATCCATAATGCTAATTTTTGAACGATTTTCATGCGTCAAATTAAACGCCAAGTCGCGTTAATTGTGTTATTCGGTAATATTGGCAGAAGTTGTTGTATTGTTCTGACGAAATGTCTTTTTATCAGTTATTTAGGAGGTTATTAACATGAAAATTTGACTTATCAACAATTTTTGTAACCTAACAGATAAACATCCGTATTTAGAAACACAAACAACAGCAACATGAAATTATTAGCAACAAGCATTTGTCTTTCAGTTTTCGTTTTTTCTCAAGCAGGAGAAATTGTAAAACAGATTTCAAAAAAAGAATACGTTGAGCAATGGCGTTCAACTGCTGTTCAACAAATGATCCAATATAAGATTCCAGCAAGTATTACCTTGGCTCAAGGTATTCTAGAGTCGGGAAGTGGTAATTCTGATTTAGCTGTAAAAGGCAAAAATCATTTTGGAATTAAATGTGCTGACTGGACAGGCGAAACAATGCGCATGGATGATGATCAAAAAGATGAGTGTTTTCGTGTGTATTCAAGTGCTGAAGAATCGTATGTTGACCACAGTGAATTTTTGAAAAATAAATCGCGGTATAAGAATTTATTTACGCTAGATAAAGGCGATTATAAAGCCTGGGCGAAAGGTTTAAAGGAAGCTGGATATGCTACAAATCCAAAATATCCAGATTTATTAATTGAAATTATTGAGGATTTAAAATTGTATGATTTTGATGAAACTGGTAAACCAAATAATGAAAAAGTTCCGGATTTAGTTGCTGAGAAATCACTAGAAACAACTGTTGTAAAGCATACAGTGCTGATTCATGAAAACAAAGTAAAATATATTATAGCGAGAAAAGGAGATACCTTTTATCGAATTGCAAAAGAATTTGGTTTGGGGTTGTGGGAATTGTATAAATACAATGATTTCGGTCCTAAAAAGGATGTATTAGTTGAAGGTGATATTGTTTACATTCAACCAAAAAGAAAAAGATCAAAAAAAGAAAGTATTAAATTATCTCATGCAATGAGTTTGAGAGAAATTTCACAAGACCAAGCATTGAAACTTGGCACATTACAGAAATTAAATGAAAATTCTTCCGCTGACCAATTAATGGCAAAAGGAGAAAAAGTTACCCTCCGTTAATGGATTTATCCAGCCTGAGCTAAACAGGTCATGTGAGGTTTTTAGTTTGTTGTTGTTTGTTTGAAAAGCCTTGGGAAACTGAGGCTTTTCTTGTAATCCTATAGGAGAATATCGATACTTAAGATTCCAATAGTTTTATCTGAAAATCCTTTTAATCAATTGATATAACATTTCAATCAATTGATTTAGGTTTTAAATTGTTCGTTTAAAGGTTATTTTATAATTTAGGCTCTCTAATTAATTGTTTTCTATGAAGCCGTCTACAGAATTGTTTAGTTTGATTAAGTCATTGACCAAGTCAGAGAAACGCTTTTTTAAATTATCTTCCTCCTTGCAATCAGGAGATAAAAACTATCTAAAGATTTTTGATTTTATTGAAGGTCAATCGAAGTATGATGAAGAAAATCTGAAAAATGAATTCAAAAAAGAGACTTTCGTAAAACACCTTCCTTCAGAGAAAAATCACCTGTATAAATTGATTTTAAAAAGTCTGCGTTCTTTCTACAGTGAGCAATCTGTCAGTAGTTTGCTGAAACAAGAAATTAAAAATGTTGAAATTCTCTATAATAAAGCGCTCTATAAAGAGTGTGAGAAATTTGTTTCGAGAGCAAAACAATTAGCAAAAGATCATGAGAAATTTTATTATTGGTTTGAACTCTTGTCTTGGGAGAAAAAATTATTAGAAGAAGCATACGAATCTGGTGAGTTTACTACAAATTTGGACGCTCTTGTTGCCGAAGAGGAAATGGTTGTAGCAAAACTTCGCAACCTGGCCGAATATCAAATTATCTATTCGAAAATCAATCTAATTTTTAGAAGTGGTGGTTTTACCCGCTCTACAAATGAAAGAAAAGCGGTCGAAGAAATTGCAGATTATCATTTGATAAAAGGTAAAAATACGGCCCTTTCAACAAGAGCAGCTTCCATGTGCTACTACATCAAAGGCTTGTGTGCAGCAACAAATCGTAATTTTGACGATAGTTTTCAGTTTTTTAATCGAACAAGGGAAATTTTAGATAATAACCCAATGATTAAAGTTGATTCTGGTCAACGGTATGTTCTAACTCTTTTCCATTTATTACGCTGTTATATTGAGAGTAAAGATTTTGAAAAGGCGCAAGAATTAATAATTGACATCCGTGATTTAGAGAATAAAAAAGGGTTTAATTCGACAGATATTTTAGTCCGAATATTTACGAATTCATATAACCTAGAGCTCGTTCTTTTGCATGCTATGGGCGAATTCAAAAGGAGTGTTGAACTCATTCCTGAGATTGAACGATTACAAGAAGAATATGGTGAAAAAGTGAGCAAAGAACAGGAGATTCTTCTTCTTTATAATAAAGCTTACAGTTATTTTGGTGTTGGTGAATTCAAAAAAGCACTTTCATATATAAATACTGTTTTGAATGACAACGAACAGAATTTGAGACAAGATATTTATAGTTTTTCACGCTTATTTAATCTGGTTTTGCATTTCGAATTGGAAAACTATGACTTCCTTGAGTATGTAATCAAATCGACTAATCGATACCTAAACAAGCAAGAACGTAGTTTTGAATTGGAAAATGTGTGTATTAAACATATTCGAAAACTATCCAAAACCTTTCAAAACAATGAGAAAATCATCATTCTAGAAAAAATGAAAGATGAATTAGACGAATTGTTGAAAGATCAAAATGAACGTACCGTTTTGGAGTATTTTAATATTACAGCTTGGGTAACAAGTAAAATTTATAAAATTTCTTTTTCTGAGGCCATCAAAGCAGATTTGGAAGTAGGTAAACTATAATTGAGT
>JBIIWQ010000326.1:0-2784 GCA_044338805.1 Crocinitomicaceae bacterium | reverse complement strand
ACTCATGCCAAGTTTAATATTTGAATCAGTTCGGAAATTCTGAACTCCTGATTCCATTAATTTTTTTTTAAATGGTCGTGAATTATATTCTTTAATGTCTAATATTTTCTGTTCTTTGATACTAATTAAATCACAAGATTGAAAAGTTTCTTTTTCTGCACCGTAACTTCTTCCTAAAACGAGATATTCACTTCCATTATTATTAGTCAGAAAAATGAAATCATTGAAATATTCCGATTCAGAAGCCATTTTAATTTTATTATCAACTCTTTTAGAATCCATTAAAGTAATAAAATACTTAATGGATATATCTGGATTGTAATCTTCTATTGTATCAGTTTTTTTTTCAGTTAAATCAGTGATTTCTTTATTCATTGATTTCTGATTTTGACATGACAATAAAATATTAATTATCAGTACTGTATATAAATTATTCGCCATTTCCTTTTGTTTTTACTCCAGTACCATTATTATATGGATTTCCAATAACATCTACTTCCATTTTAATTGTTTTCTGATTTTTTAAAAGGCTCGTTACCTCAGTTAAAAAATTATTTAATTGAGTTAGATTACCTAATAATCCTATGCATCCTTGAGTTCCATAAAATTTACCTCCATCAGGATGAATTCTTAATAAATCCCTTTTAGTTTCAAAATTAGGTTCCATACTTAAACTAAAACCTAAACCGTCCTTTGTCATCCCTTCTTTATACCATCCTTCGGGACCTCTATCTTGAAGGTCTCCAACTGTATATTGGCCATTTTCAGGTGCTCCATTTCCCCATGGACCACCAACTGCAGAATAAGAACTTTTAGTATACTCTTTACCACTATCAGATTTCTGTATTATATTTAAAGAACCATCAGCTTGCTTGTCATTTTCCGAATTCATATTTCCTTTAAAAAGTAATTCAGTTGCGATTACATTTCCTTCATGGCTACTTACTGAATTTAAATATTTTTGATGTTTTATTGAAGGCTCATAATTTGCATTTAGTCCATTATTTATTTCGGTTATAGAAGTTTTCATGGCTCCAGCTCCACCCTGAGCTTTAATAGCTTTATATGTTACTATCCTTATTTCAGGACTATTACCTATTGAACCCAAGTACATACCATTTGCTGCATAATAAAATTCCAATCCCTCCAATTCAACACCATCTACAACACGATTCTCACTAAAAGCATATGGACTATTGTGCGGATATTTTGAAGCCAACGGGTCAACAGCAAAGAATCTTCCAACCCTTGGGTCATGCATTCTATACTTGTAATTCACAGAATTTCCCTCACCTTTGATTTCATCATCACCCTCTTGTCCTTGGAAGCCAAACCTATAAGAGTTAACTTGTCCTTGACTCGAATAACTAAAATCCCTAAATGTACCTGGTGCTGAATTCACGGAAACAAGATAATTATTCCTGTTCACATTAGAATGCTACCCTCTAAAAACACAAGTAGTTATACGTGTAGGGGTTGTCTCGAATATTTCAATACCCGAAATTAAAATTACTACTCTAATTCTATGAGGCCCTGAACTTTTTCTATTATTTCGTCTAAGTTGACCCTCGCAAGTGTAATAGCTTTTTTTCGAGATGAGAATATGTGAGCCGAAATAGTCATTATATTACTAAAATGAACAGATGAACTTTCTGGTAATGGTTTACTTAACATCGAGTCTTCAAGCTTGTAATGAAACCCATCATTTACGTGAGTCTTCGATATTTTTAAAGCTATAACGTCATCAAAAGATTGCATTGACGAATTCGAGATAATTAGCACTGGTCTTTCCTTTCCATATTGTTGATTAGAAAATGCCATGTCTAACCAAACTATATCACCTTGATTATAGGCCATATCAACGATCCATTAAGAACGATGAATACTGTAGTTGATTTACGGTATTCAACAGCATAGAATGAATCTTCGGGTTTTTAAGTTTATTGAACCTTTCCTCCGCAGACTCCAATTCTTCTACGATTTCTACAAGTGTATTATAGATGTTCTTCACCTCTTTGTTTTCATCTTGGATTTTGGCGTACAAGCTTGATAATTTTAAGAATGCTCGTTTCTCTTTAATAATAACTTTAAGGTTACTCGCTGCTAATTCTGGTGTGATGTCATTTGGTGAATAACTCTGGTGTGATAAACTCGCATGGTATTTCTTTAGCATACGAGAATAGAAACCTAAGAATTGATCACTTAAAGAAGTAGGCTCATCCTTGATGAGATAATCTTTAGATGACAACATCCAATCGTTATTTAGTTCCATTGTTAACATACGTACAGAATATATACTATTATTACAAATATACAAAGAGCGCTCTAACCTCCAAACATTTTAACATTAATTTCACTTGCGACGGCGCTTGCGCAGGTATATAACGGCAAAAATCGTTCCGAGTTACAACAAACACAAAGACCCCTGATTAATGTCAGGGGTCTCTACGTAAATTAAAGCGAATTGAAGTGCGATTTATCCTGCTGGAGGATGCGGATCATCACCGTAGGTTCTCTCACTTTGAATCTGTCCGTTCTCCTTGCGGATAACTACTTGTGCATGTCCGTTGTTTCTCCCGATTTCAGCAGCACGTTGTACGGCCTCTTCTTTGGTTGACTTCACAGCGCTAGCTCTTTCGTTATCTCTGCCGACTACCGACCAAGAATCACCTGTCTTCTTTACATCATAAACTTTACGTTTCATAAGTATAGTGTTTGTATCCCTAACCTTTAGAGTGGGATTTCCCTATGAAAATTTTAAGTTTTGGATTTTGATTTTGGAAG
>JBIIWQ010000325.1:0-2794 GCA_044338805.1 Crocinitomicaceae bacterium | reverse complement strand
ATCACTATTTGACCCTCTGACTAATTTATAACCCCTTTAGGGGTTTAATGTTTTTAGCGCTGGATGCAATCCAGCGAAAAAACATTAAATAAATCACTTTTTGGCATGTATTTTTAGTTAAAATCATGACAAAAAGATTTTGTGGTAACAAACCGACGATTCAATTCATTGATTTCAATTACATTTGTTTATCAAAATTGATATTAAAATGAGTTCGCATCAAGGAAATTTAAAAATTTACAATAGCTTATCAGGTCAAAAAGAAAAGTTTGAACCTATACATACAAATTTCGTTGGAATGTATGTCTGTGGACCAACCTTGTATAGCGAACCTCACATGGGGAACATGCGCACGTTTATCAATTTTGATATGATCTTTCGGTATTTACTTCACTTAGATTATAATGTGAAGTATGTTCGAAATATTACGGATGCTGGACACATTACAAATAGTGCTGGTGATGAGGTTGATAGCATCGGTAAAGCTGCAAAATCAGAAAAAATGCAATCCTTGGAAATTGTGTATAAATACAATGTGAAATTTCAAGAATTGCAGCGCATTTACAACTTATTACCTCCAAGTATTGAACCAACTGCAACCGGACATATTCAAGAACAGATCGAGCATATCGAGAAAATTATTGAAAATGGTTTTGCTTATGTGGTAAATGGTTCTGTCTATTTTGATGTGAAAAAATACAGTGAGAAATTCGAATATGGTATTTTGAGCGGTAGAAAAGTTGATGAATTGGCCGAAGAAACTAGAACCTTGAATGCACAAGGCGAAAAACGATTTTTTGCTGATTTTGCACTTTGGAAAAAAGCAAATCCTGAAGATATGCAAATCTGGCGTTCTCCATGGGGAAATGGAAATCCAGGGTGGCATATTGAATGCACTGCGATGAGTACTAAATATTTAGGTAATCATTTTGATATTCACGGTGGTGGAATGGATTTGAAATTTCCACATCACGAAGATGAAATAGCACAAAATTGTGGTTCACTTGGTTGTACTCCAGCAAAATACTGGATGCATGCCAATATGCTCAATGTGAATGGCCAAAAAATGAGTAAGTCGCTTGGGAATTTTTTCTTGCCAAAAGAAATTGTTGAAGGAACAACTGCATTATTCGATAAACCATATAGTCCAAACGTGATTCGCTTTTTCATGATGCAAGCGCATTACCGCAGTAATTTAGATTTCACACAAGATGCGTTGAATGCTGCAGAAAAAGGGTTTTCTCGCTTATCAGATGCACTTCAATTAATTGATAAATTAACCGTTTCTCCAACTTCTTCCTTTGACGTAAAAGACTTAATAACAAGTTTTTATGCTGCCATGGACGATGATTTTAATGCACCAATATTGATAGCAAATTTATTTGAAGCTGCAAAGCGTATTAATTTGATCAACGATGGAAAAGACACCATCACCAAAGAAGACCTTTCATTACTTTCTGCTGAAATGAAGCGTTTCCTGCAAGACGTTTTGGGAATTGAGATAGGTGTCACTAACAGTGATTCCAAGCTTGCTCCAGTGATGGATTTAGTAATTGATTTGCGTCAACAAGCACGCGACAATAAAGATTGGACAACCTCTGATAAAATCCGAGATGGTTTAGCAACTGCTGGAATCGTGATTAAAGACACAAAAGACGGTACAAGCTGGAGTTAATAGCACATTAATTTAAAAAATTTGTCACTTGATGACGGATTAGTCTCACGCGAATTCCAATTTCTTGTCGGTATAAATTTGTTTGAATTCCATTTTGCAACGAACTAAAAATCGGAGTAAATCCCCTTCGATAAAAAACATCGTATTGCCGTGTTTTGCTTTTAGCACGTTTTCCCATCGATTTTCGAAAATGATAAAACGAAAAACCAATTTGACCAGCTATTTCACCAAAACTTTCATTTGGGACAGCACGTGTACCAAGCATGTAATGGTATTCAGGTCCAGCAATTAATCCCAACGAAAGATAATGACAACCTCCTAAAACCCTTCTACCATTGAGTAATTTCAACAGTTGCTTATCAAACAACAATGCTGCATCTAAAATATGTGCATTCTGAAATGGAAGAAGTGCATTTTCTCTTCCTGTGATATTTTGAGCCCGGTTAAACGTATAGCCAACAGAAGGATAAATTCCAGGCACTAGCATGTGTACCAATCCAATACTTCCCGATAAATTATTTAAACCTGCATTCAAAGGCTTTTCTTTTAACTGAGAAATCGGCTGTCCTGCAAAATAAATCCCAAGGTTTTTCCCTGTTCTTTCATAAATTTGTCCAAATGAATGACCCGATACCAATAGGATTGCGGTAATTAATTTTCCAGTTTTCATAAGCGTATTTTTAGTAATCAAAGTAGGAGCTGAAAGCATAAAAATAAGTCGTGGAAATTATTCTATTTTTTCTTGCCCTTGAAAATAACGCAGGTGGAATTAAAGGTTACGGTAATTTAAAAAATTGGGATTATTGGAAGAAACTTTAAATAAAAAAGGGAGATTGATAGTGTGAAGTACTCCCCTATATAAGTTTACTTGTACTTATTTATAATTTGATTAAAGCATTACCTGCAAATGGAACATTCTCCAGGTTTCCAATTTTTGTCAGGGTCTTTCCAAGTTTCTTCTGCTTCTGGTCTTTCTAAGTCACGTTTGTCAACATAATTGTCTCCTCCACATCTTTCGCATATGTCGTATCGTTCTTCACGAATGAAAGTATTCAATTTGTCTCCAATTAATAGAGTCACCAATGAATCTTGGTAAGCTGCTTCAATTTTCTTTACAGA
>JBIIWQ010000324.1:0-2796 GCA_044338805.1 Crocinitomicaceae bacterium | reverse complement strand
ATTATATTGGTTTAAATTAAAACTAAACATTTTAGTATATCTATCTTTCAGTCCTTTAACAATTTTTCTGCCACAGATGCACAGATTAAATTTAAACTAATTATGAATCGGTATCTTGATGTCGATAAAAATTTATGACAGATAATTAAATTTCATTACTCAACTATTATAAATAATATTGAAAGCAAAATGCATAATCTGTGCATCTGTGGCAGTTCTTAAACATTACAACCGTAGATATTTTATGTGCAAAGTGGCTTATTTTTTAGGATTCATAATGATAAAAGGAATCAACATTTCTTCTAAAGAAATTCCACCATGCTGAAAGGTTTGACCATAATAATTGACGAAATGGTTGTAATTATTTGGATAAACGAAGAAATCGCTCTCTTTCGCAAAAACAAATTCTGTTGACATTTTCCCTTTTGGTAGAAATGCATCTGCTGGATTGGCTACTCTGAACACCTCTTTTTCATTGTAAGATAATCCACGTCCAACTTTGTATCGCAAATTCGAATTTGTGTTTCGTTCACCGACAATTTTAACGGGATTTGTCACACGAATTGTTCCATGATCAGTTGTGATTACCAATTTTGCACCAAATTCTGCAATTTTCTTAACGATATCGTGCAATGCTGAATGTTCAAACCAAGACAAGGTTAATGAGCGATAAGCAGCTTCATCGTCAGCTAATTCACGGATAACTTCCATTTCTGTTCGCGCATGAGATAGCATATCAACGAAATTGTAAACGATAAAATTCACATCGTTTTCTTTCAATTGATTCATGTTATCCAACAGACGTTTTCCAGCATCTAGATTGGTGATTTTATTGTACGACCATTTTACATTTTTGCCTAAACGCTTCAAATTTGCATCTAAAAAATCTTTTTCGTGCATATTTTTCCCACCTTCTTCATCTTCATTTTTCCAAAGTGTTGGAAATTTTTTCTCAATTTCACTTGGCATTAATCCGGCAAAGAATGCATTTCTAGCATAATGTGTAGCTGTTGGTAGAATCGAGTAAATAATTTCTTCCGTTTCCAAAGAAAAATATTTCGAAAATATGGGCTGTAGTATTTTCCATTGGTCAAAACGCAGGTTATCAATCACAAGCACAAACGTTTTTTCTTTTCCAATAAAAGGAGCAATTTTATCCTTGATTAAGGAATGTAGCATTTGAGGAGCATCATCATCGCCATGCAACCAATCTTCGTAGTTTCGTTGAACGTAACGGGAAAATAAATCATTTGCTTCTTTCTTTTGCATGCTGAGAATTTCACGCATTCCAGAATCTTCAATTTTCTCTAATTCAAGTTCCCAGAAAACCAATTTTGAATACACTTCAGTCCATTCTTTTGAATCCAAACGACCATTTAATAGAGTTCCTAGCTGACGAAACTCTTGCTGATAGTTAGAATTTGTCTTTTGAGAAATCAATTTACTATGGTCTAAATTCTTTTTTAAACTCAGTAGGATTTGATTTGGATTTACAGGTTTAATTAAATAATCAGCTATTTTACTGCCAATTGCTTCCTCCATGATGTGTTCCTCTTCACTTTTTGTGATCATCACAACCGGCACATACGGCTTTGTTTCCTTTATTCTCGTCAACGCTTCAATACCCGAAATTCCAGGCATATTCTCATCAAGAAAAATAATATCATAGGTGTTTTCATTGCTCTTATCAACGGCATCAGAACCATTATTCACTGAATCAACGCTATAACCTTTTGATTCTAAAAATAGAATGTGTGGTTTCAACAAATCGATTTCATCATCTGCCCAAAGTATTTTGCCTTGCATGTGCGCTTTATTTTATAGTTTTGAATTTGATTTTAAAATTATTCAATTGCGACCGATTCTCAACCGAAATAACAAAAAGAAAATTTTTAACGACCCAGTCTATGGTTTTATTTCAATTCCGGACGAGTTTATTTTTGACTTGATAGAGCATCCATACATGCAACGGCTTCGACGCATCATGCAATTGGGCATGAGTCACCTTGTTTATCCAGGCGCATTGCATACCCGTTTTCATCACGTTTTAGGAGCAATGCACTTGATGACACTAGCAATCGCAACAATTCGAAGGAAAGGTCATGAAATAACAGATGTCGAAGAAAGAGCTGTATTGACGGCTATTCTGCTGCACGATATTGGTCATGGACCATTCAGTCATGCATTGGAATATGATATCGTATGTGGTGTAAGTCACGAAGAAATATCCAGTTTTTTTATTGAAAGATTGAGCAAGGAATTTGGGAGTGACATGGATCAAGCTTTATTGATTTTCAAAAATGAGCATCCAAAACCATTTTTACACCAATTAGTTTCAAGTCAATTAGACATGGACAGGTTGGATTACCTTAACCGAGATAGTTTTTACACTGGTGTAAGTGAAGGGATAATTGGCAGTGACCGTTTGATTGAAATGATCAATGTTCACAATGGAAATTTGGTACTAGAAGAAAAAGGAATTTATTCGATTGAGAAATTCATTGTTGCACGCCGTTTAATGTACTGGCAAGTTTATCTGCATAAAACAGTTGTGGCGGCAGAATTCATGCTAATTCATACTTTAAGACGAGCAAAACAAGTTGTAAAGAATGGTGAAGAATTGTTCGCTAGCCCTACCCTTTTGTTTTTCTTGAAAAATGACGTTACGCAACACGATTTTAAATCAGACCCTAGTGTGCTTGATAAATTTGCAAATTTGGATGATTACGACATACTTGGAGCGATAAAAGTTTGGCAAAATCACTCCGACAAAGTTCTTTCAACATTGGCGAAAAG
>JBIIWQ010000323.1:0-2816 GCA_044338805.1 Crocinitomicaceae bacterium | reverse complement strand
CCTCAATGATAATTTGTTTTATACCGGGACGTTGAATTTTTAATACAATTTTCTCTCCTGTTTTCAATGTAACTTTATGCACCTGTGCCATCGAGGCAGATGCAAATGCTTCTGGTTCGAACCAAGCGAATAATTCATCAACTGAACATTTCAGTTCACGTTCAACAACTTCACGAGCAACCTGACCCGGCAATGGCGGAACGTTGTCTTGTAGCTTTTCAAATTGAAGAATTAAATCGGCAGGTAATAAATCGGGTCTATTACTTAGAATTTGTCCGAATTTTATAAAAGTAGGTCCGAGTTCTTCGCATACCAAACGCATTTTCTCCCATTTGGTATGTTTTTGAGCATTCTTTTTAGTTGTTTTAGGTATTAATCTTCTAATAAAGCTATACCTTCCAGTTGAAATCATGTGCGCCACAATTTCTTCAAAACCATATTTAACAAATACTCTTAAAATCTGGTTGTACCTTACAAACGAACGATAGCGCTCACGAAATGAAGAGAAAAATCCCATTCGTTATTTCTCCTTATTTTCGAGGTGATTAATTCTAGCTTCTGCCAATGCTAAATCTTTACTCAATTGGTCCATTCGTATTTCTATTCCTTTCAATTGATCCGTATGAGCAATGTTCACTTTTTCATAAAATGAGGCAACCACTTCACCAATTTTCGCCTCCAACTCTTCTTTCACTTGATGTGCCTTCAAAACAAGTTTATCCATGAACTCAATTTCATTTCCGTCTGCATCAACTAATGATTCCTTCATGAAATCATTGATTTTATCTTTGCCTTGTTCAGATAGTGCTGTCAGCTTCTCCATCAAATGAGTCTCTTTAGAAATTGTATAAAGAGAGGAAGATAGCGTTACTAATTCTAATAATGTTTTTGCTTTCATATCGTTCTATAAGTTAAGTAAAATTAATATATTTGTAGTAAGAAATAAATGATAAAAGTCATCATTTGAACTTTTTCTGAACCATCAAATACCGAAGCAGAATGAATCTTGATTTCCCAATTGCAGCGTTAATGACAACAAAAGTCAAATGTGTAGAACCAAATCAAAAAATAATTGATTTGAAACACATTTATGAGCAACAAAAATTTCATCATCATATTCCAGTTATTGAGAACAATAAATTAATTGGAATGGTTAGTTTGATCGATTTCATGAGGGCGATTCATACTGCTTCTCTAGATGATAATGAACTTGTTTACCATACTATTGAAGTTAAAGATATAATGTCTTCCAATCCTGTCACAATTCATGAAAACACTTCAATAAAACAAGCAACTGAATTGCTAGCAAAGGGTGAATTTCATTCATTGGTTGTTGCCGAAAATAATGAAGTAAAAGGAATAGTCACAACAGCTGATTTGTTAAATTATTTTTTGAAAAATAGTTAATTCACTTCCGTACTTAAAATTGTGTTTAAGTATCAATTGTAATAACTAAATTCAACAAAAGTTATTTCTACTTTTTTTCCAAATCAATAGCAAAAAGTGCTTTTTGCTATTCTCCAAAAGAACTTCCAGGTTTTTCATTTGAATAATAATAGACGACGGTTTAACAATTTTAATCCATGATTAATAATTTAAAAAGGTATTTTTTCATTTTTAATTATTTTATTAAATTTGAGTGACTTTTAAAAAAAAAAGAAAATTAGTCAATTAACCCACTATGAATAGAACTGAAGAAATTCTATGCCAAATTGTTCATGAACAAGTAATTGTTGCCATGCGAGATGACGGTATTGTTCATGTTACTTTTCTACCAAACACTGAAATCACCGTTGCATTTCAGGAAATTCTCGCAGATCTTTATAATCGAATCACGTTAGGAAAAAAAGCTTGTTATATTTTTGAAGGGGGTGAATTTGTATCTGTGACTAAGGAAGCTCGGGAAAATGCCATAAAATTGGAAAATAATAGTGGTAAACTTGCTTCAGCAGTCGTTTTTAATAATTTAGCCCAAAGAATATTAGCTGATTTTTATTATACTATTAATAAACCCCAACTACCATATAAAGTATTCGCTTCTTTTGAAGAAGGGATAATTTGGTTGAATTCGATAAAAGAATCTGAAATATGACTTTGGTCAGTCTTTAAAAAAATCTAACTACCTACTTTTGCTTCAAAAAAGAAGATGAAGTGGCTGAAGCTTTCGCAGGAAGAGATTAACGAAACAGTTTTTAAAGCATTGTCTAAAAATGTAAATTACACAAGTGAAATTATACTTGGTATACCCGCTTCATATCTCGACGAAAAAGTCTTTTCTCAAGATAAATCATTTTTAAAGGACGCCCCATTTCTAAGTGCATTAGTGCAAAACCCAAACCATATTGGTTGTCACACTATAGGTGAATCAGAAAGTTTCTTTAAAGGAACTCATGAAATAGAACGTAAAATGATTGCAATTTGTGCTGAAGATATTTTACAAGGTGAAGAAAATCAATTTGATGGCTATGTATCATCTGGAGGAACAGAAGCAAACCTTCAAGCTCTATGGATTTATCGTAATTTTTTTCAATCAGAAAAGAAAGCAACCGTAAGTGAAATCGCATTACTTTGTTCAAAAGACAGCCATTATTCAATGGACAAAGCATCCAACGTTCTTGGAATTTCAATTTATAAAGTTGAGACCAACGATGCATCCAAAGAATTAGATGAAATTCATTTAGAACAACAAATTCAGAAAGCAAAAGCAGCAGGAATAACGTATTTTATTGTCATTGCGAACATGATGACTACGATGTTTGGTTCCGTTGACAATGTTGATCTTTACACTGATGCATTAATCAAAAATAATGTAGAAT
>JBIIWQ010000322.1:0-2818 GCA_044338805.1 Crocinitomicaceae bacterium | reverse complement strand
TATTATGTTGTATTATTCTAATCTTCAGATCAAGCTTGTGAGACACTATATAAGTTGTATAATGGGCAGTTATTGCCACAGATGCACAGACTTTATCTTTTGCGATAACATATTTTTTTTTACAAAAGTTAATAATCGTGCTTTGATAAAAAGTTGAAAATTTAATTTATCAAGAGAAATATTCACTTATAGTCCAAAATAAATCTGTGCATCTGTGGCTAAAAAGAATGTTTATGACATCAAAGATAAACGCACAAGTGATTCTAGTTTTAGCTTATTATTTAGTGGAATTTACATTTTTCATTCTTACACACCGATTTAAAATAATTCTAATTCTTTCAAATCTCTTTTTTAGAAACAGAATTTTAGCTACATTTGAAACATGCAATTCGTGTATCCTGAATTCCTTTGGTCGTTGTTCGCATTAGCGATTCCTATCATTATTCATTTATTTAATTTCAGGAAATATAAAACCCTTTATTTTTCTAGTTTAAAATTTATTAAACACGTTGATCAGCAAACGCGGTCGACTCAAAAATTAAAGCATTTATTAATACTGTTTATTCGTTTATTAGCTCTTACTTGCCTAATCTTTGCTTTTGCCCAACCTTTCATCCCTGTTGAAGCAACAAATGGTTCAGCGGGGAAACCAGTTTTAGCTATCTATATTGACAATTCATTCTCGATGACTGCTAAAGGAACAGAAGGCGAATTGTTGTCAGAAGCACGTGAAATGGCGCGCAAAATGATTGATAAATCAAGTTTAGACACTCGAATTTTATTGAATACTAATCAAATGAGTGGTATTGAGCAGCGCCTAATAACAAAAATTGAAGCGCTTGATTTATTGGATAAAATTGAGCCAACTGCATTAGTTCGAAAATTGGATGATGTATTGAATTGGCAACGAAATTTTATTGACAAAGAAAGTGAAACAACGCAAAAAATTGGAACACGACAATATGTTTTCTTTTCAGATTTTCAAAAATCAACTACTCGTTTCAATGAGTTAACCGAAGATAAAAACGCATTTTATTACCCTGTTTTATTGACTCCACAAGAGAAATCAAACATATATATTGATTCCGTTTGGTTCTCCTCACCTATTCAAAAAATTGGTCAAAACAACGAATTGAATATCCGAGTTGTTAATAGCGGAAAAGAAGCTTTAACAAATGTAGAATTGCATCTAGATGTCGATGGAATAAAACGTGATGTTTTTATAGACATTCCTGCAAATAATAAAGCTGCTACCGTTTTCAATTATACTGAAAAATCTGGGGGTTTTAAGTCTGGGAAATTATCTGTTAATGACAAACAATTATTTTGGGATGATGATTTCTTCTTTTCTTATTTTGTAGACAAGGAGACAACAGTTTTAGTTGTAAATGGCGAACAAGCTTCCTCAGCTGTTTCTCAAGTGTATAATTTAGAAGCTTTTTATAAAGTAACATCAATTGATGAAAACGCTTTCACTTTAGATCGATTGAATCAAACAGATTTAGTATTTTTAAATGGAGTAAATGAAATTCCCTCTGGAATGTCGCAAAATCTCAAATTATTTGTTCAATCTGGCGGAACAATTGCATTATTTCCTGGTACAAATTGTAAAATTGCTTCATGGAATTCCTTGTTAACCGATTTGCAAATGCCATTACTCGGTAAGGTTATTTCCAGCGGAATGAAAATTGACAAGTTGATTTATGACGACCCTTTCTTTTACGGAATGTTCGAAAAGAAAAAAGACAACTTGAATTTACCCTCATTAACAAAGGGGTACCAGATAATTCCTCAAGGAAAAAGTGCTTTTTACGAGTTAATTCGCTTTCAAAATGGGATGCCGTTATTTTTAAGGTCCGAAGGCGCTATCAATACATTTTTATTCGCCTCATCTTTGGATCCATCTTTTGGAACCTTTACATCAGACGCCTTGTTTCCAAGTATCGTCTTGAGAATTGGCGAAATGAGTCAACGTAAATCACCTATTTCATTAATTATTGGTCAAGAATCTTTTTATCCTTTGTATAAAAAACAAAGTGGTGAGACGCCAATTCATTTGAAAAACCAAAAAATTGATTTCATTCCTCAAGTTCAAAAACAAGGATTAATAAATTATATATCATTGAGTGGACAAGAAGCACTGGAAATGCTTACTGCAGGAACCTATGATGTAGTTGATGAAAAGAAAGAAGCTGTTTTATCGTTGAATTTTGATAGAATTGAATCCTCCACTGAATGTTTTGTAAAGAATGAGATTATCAGCGCTCTTGAAAATGAATCGTTGAAACATGTATCTTTCAATGAAATTAGTCAAGGTCAAAGCATCACAAAAATTGACATTGAAAAACCTTTCGAATATTGGAAATTATTCATTATTCTGACTTTGTTATTCTTTTTGTCAGAAATGTTGGTTTTAAAATTTTGGAAATAATTAAATGTAAGCGAAATGAAAATTCTCATTAAAAAAGCAACAATTCTTGATCCTGCTTCCAGTTTTAATGGCAATGTCATGGATATATTAATTCAAGATGGAATAATTGAAGATATTTCAAATGACATTTCAGATTCAGAAGCAAAAGAATTAACTGGTTCAGATTTAATTATTTCGCAAGGTTGGGTTGATTTAAAAGCACATTTTTGTGATCCAGGAGAAGAACACAAAGAAACAATCGATTCTGGTCTTGACGCTGCAGCCTTTGGCGGTTATACGCACGTGGCAGTATTACCAAGCACACATCCAGTTGTAGATGGGAAAACTCAAGTTGAATATATTTTACGTAAAGGAGAAAGCCACGTAACAAGCATTCATCCGATTGGA
>JBIIWQ010000321.1:0-2821 GCA_044338805.1 Crocinitomicaceae bacterium | reverse complement strand
GAAACAGTATCATAATGGTCTTCATTATCAACTTTCAAGCTTATTTAAAGATAGTTATAACAAAGATTTCGTGCTTAAAGACGATGCTACAACAAAAATAATTTATGAATTGGAATTAAATTTTAGCGTTGAAGCGTTTGATAAAAACGAATCCAAAGCATTTCAATTTGCTTTTACTGATTCAGTTGATTTATTAAATGCAGTTCATGATCAATACATTATTAAACGTCAAAATTCATTATTCAACCAATTCACTTCCATTAAAAAACCAATTGATCAATCAGTAGGTTTTAATGGAATTATTCAAACAATAGAGGGTGAAACCTATGAAAACGATAGAACAAACACCTATTTTATGGCTACCGTTCAAGTTGGTGATAATTACTATGTTTTCCAACTCATTGGACGTAAGGAAAATATGGGATATTTGTACGATGATTTCCTTGACATTCTAAATACAATTGAAAAATGATCCAAGAGGATGATTTTTTGAAACAATTCAAAAAGGAACTTGCACATAATCTTCCTGGCGAAAGTGCTCATCAAAAAATGGCTCCATTAAACAGACCATTGTCAAGTTATGCAATAAAAGAGGCGACAAACATTCGAGAATCTGCCGTTGCAGTAATTCTTTTCCGAAAAAATGATGAAATACATTGTGTTTTAACTCAACGTCAAGAATATGAGGGTAATCATAGTGGACAAATTAGTTTTCCTGGAGGTAAAAAAGATGAATCAGATGTACATTTAGAAGAAACGGCTCGCAGGGAATGTTTTGAGGAAATTGGAATCCCACGATCAATCGGTTTATTACTTGGACAATTGACAGATGTATTCATCCCAGTTAGCGGATTTAAATTGAGTCCATTCGTCTATTTTCATCATGAATTACCTGAATTAATTCGAAACACACGTGAAGTAGCAGAAATTATAGATTTCCCCTTATTCGATTTAAAAAATGAAGCTGTTATTTCACAAATGGAAATAACACTTCCTAATGGAAACAC
Organism: Crocinitomicaceae bacterium; assembly: GCA_044338805.1. GTDB lineage: Bacteria > Bacteroidota > Bacteroidia > Flavobacteriales_D > Crocinitomicaceae > M0103. The sequence goes on along the minus strand of JBIIWQ010000321.1, from coordinate 1,814 downwards.
ATTGAAAAAGGTTCCTTATTTCAATTTATCAGACAAACAGGTTTGGGGAGCAACCGCATTAATCCTGAGTGAAATAAAAGAAATTTTACTTTCGATAGATTAAAATCTAAATCTAGCGAACCCAAATGCTGCTGAAATACTATTTGATTTTTTACTGAAAAAAGAAATTGCATCATACGACGAAATTCCAATTTCATAAGCCCCATCTTTAAAAATGAAATTGATTCCAACAGGGATGTTATTTTTATAGATTCCACCACCAAAGTAACCAGCGCTAAGTGCAATAAATTTAATTCGTATTTCGCCTCCAACTGACACCACTGGGTTTGCAATACTTCCTGGATTATCTCTATTTAAAGGTGCTACAAAATCAAAACCAAATTTAAAAGCTTTTCCAAAGTCCATACTTGCGCCAAGACGAAAATCTGAGGCATTTTTCAAGACATATTTTTCTTGCCCTTCTAATTTAAACAATCCACCATCGTTCAATAATTGGTTAACTGATTGTGATACATTGTAATCTGATAAACCACTTACAGAAATACTTGTAAGCAGTGTGTCAGTTGCTTTATAAACATTGCGCGAATATGTTACATTCCCAATATTATTAACTGCCGCTGCAATTTTCAATTTATTGAAAAATATCGCACTTGCAGAAAGATCTATTCCATATCCACTTCCAACTATTTTCGGTAATAGCTTGCCGCGTTCAATAAAAGTTGATGGATTCATAGCTGCAACACTGCCATAATCAATATTAAAATTTGGAGTTATAGAAGAATACATGTATAATTCGCCATTTTTTGATTCCATATTAAACATTGCCATTGACTGGATAAAACGTCCACCAATTCCACCGTACAATACGAATACAGAATCTTTTCCTAAAATTTTTCTACCATAGCCAAAATTATAGGACCGGTTCCAAACTGAGCGAATTTCAGAACCCTCAGTAAGTGCCGATAACCTTAATGGAACAGAAGCAGTGCCCAAAATGGCACTATTCAATGTGTCGGCGGATAAACTGCTAGAGTTTGCAATAACGGAGGTGTCTCCTGCTATAACAATTGTAAGTGAATCAAAATAATTCGATAATTTACCTTTAAACATTAGATCAGTAACTTGGTTATTAAATTTCGAATACCATTGATAATTTTCACGAACATTGAAGGCAATTCCTCCAAATTTTTCATTTTGAAAAGCAAAACCACCCCAATTATAATTTATAAACATTGAAATTTTAGATCCTGCATAATCAGCTGCTGCGCTTTGTTGGGCGCTCCAATCAATAGAATCTGTTTGGCTATTTGTAATTTCACCTTTAACCGCTTTATAAAAATTCTTAAGCTTATCAGAGGACAAAGAATCTGAATAAATCCCAAATCCAAATTCTGACATACCAATTGTTATTTTTTTATCCTTATAACCTGTTCCCCATCCTAATGCAGAAGAATTAACACCCAAAGAATGATAATCATTTACAAAAGTGGTTGCCACACCTTTTCCAACTTCAGGATATGCAATACTCTGAGTTTGAGAAAAAACGTTAATTGAAAGAATTGAAAATGTAAGAAAAAGTAATTGTAGTTTCATATGATGTTTTTAGTTGCCTTTGGTGAAGATATAAAAAAAGTTTTTAAAATCAAAAAGAGGAACGAATTCTATATGGAATTTGTTCCTCTTTCACCTAAACCTTGCTAAAACTATAAAACCTAAAACAACAACTATGAAATGCTGTTTTGATGGTACAAAAGTACATGCTTTTTTTGGATTAACAATAAAATAAATTAAAAAATATGTTAAATAGTTTAAAA
>JBIIWQ010000320.1:0-2822 GCA_044338805.1 Crocinitomicaceae bacterium | reverse complement strand
ATAAATAAATGTTTTCATATTATTCCTTTTTTATTAAAACAATTAACTGGTCGCTTTGTTTCCACAAAATCTTTTTGGCATGATTTTACACAAAAACACATGCCAAAAAGTGAATTATTTCATGTTTTTTTTCGCTGGATTGCATCCAGCGCTAAAAACATATAACCTCTAAAGGGGCATAAAGACGTATTATGGTAGCAAACCGCTTATTCAATAAAACAATAGTCGACCTAAAAGGTTCAATGAAAATTAAATTTTCTCCACTCTCAAGTCGCTTTTATCCAAATCAAAAACGGTTGAACCTACTTCTATTGTGAACCATTCTAAAAAAACTTCCATGGTGCGTATTTCTGGCCAATCCGTTTCTTCTTCAGTGATCATTGACAACTCATTCTTGAAAATTTTCTTGAAGCTTTGCTCGATGATTGGTTCAACATCAATAAAATCCTCCGTAATGAGATAAATGTTCGGATCGATATCGTCTTCCACGGTAAATTCCATATCGGATTCAAATTCATTTGCCCAATCCCAAAAAGCTTTGTTTTGTCTAATTGAAATGTATCCTCTGTTGACTATTTTCATTTTGTAAGTTTTAGTGTTTCCTTTTTACCTTGGATTACTGAATACCATGTTGCTTTTCCTCTTGCTCCTTGATAAATCATTAATTTCCAGTCCTTAATTTCTGTTTGCAATTCAAAATATTTTAACCAATCATCTGCAATTAATTTGCTTGGTGACGAAATATAAGTCAATGATGTATCACTTTCAAGAAGTATAAAATTGTCTTTCTGAAAATTTATTTTTTGGGCATATTTAATGGATTTGCAATTTGAACCATAACAGTCAATCCAATTGTACAAAGCATTTTTTGTGTGGATCGAATCTTTAAAAGTCCAGTGACAATAGGTAATTGGATTCTCTTTTAAGTGTAAAGTCAGTTTTTTAATCTTTTTAGGTGAAAAACGATCCGGAAATAAAGGTTCGCCGATAGAATCTATCTCCATGACTTGGATGCCTATTTCATCCGCTATCTTGAGATTAAAGCCATAATCAATGACCCTTGATGTATCTCCTTTTTCTTTCCCATTTGTATCTCGTTCAGAATGTGGCGTAATATCACTCATATTAATCACCTTCGGCTTCTTTTGAGTACAAGCAAAAAGCGTCAATCCAATAAGTAAAAACAAGATTTGTTTCATTCTAAACGTTTAATTCTCTTAAGATTTCACAGGTTTGATCGATCTCATTCGAAGATACATCTAAATGTGTTACCAAGCGCAACATGCCTTCGCCAAAAGCCATAACACGAACTCCTTGTTCTGCTAATTTTGAAATAATTTCATTTCTCTTTGAATAATCATTCAGAATAACAACCACAATGTTCGTTTCAACAGAAATAACATCTTTAACCCAAATAAGTTGATTCAAAGTTTGTTCTAATTGCCGTGCATGTTGATGGTCGATTAACAAACGGTCAACATTGTTTTTCAAAGCAAACAAACCACCTGCTGCAATGATTCCTGCCTGACGCATTCCTCCACCAAAAACCTTGCGCACACGTCTCGCCTTCTTGATAAAATCTTTCGTTCCAATCAAAACTGAACCAACAGGCGCACCTAATCCTTTGGATAAACACAAAGAAATGGAATCGAATTCAGCAGCATATACTTTAGGATCAATTTTAGTTTCTACCAAAGCATTCATTAAACGCGCTCCGTCAAGGTGTAACGGCAAATTATTGGCAACACAAAACTTTTTAATTTTTTGAATTTCGGTAAAATCATAAATTGCTCCTCCACCTCTATTTGCTGTATCTTCCAAACTCACCAATTGAGTCGTTGGAAAATGAACATCTTCGGGATTCACCCATTTCGCAATAGATTCTACCGTTAAACGTCCGCGATCTCCTTGTAATAATCTTACTGAAGCTCCTGAATTTTTAGCAATTCCTCCACCTTCGTATTTATAAATATGACTTTCTTCGTGACAAATTACTTCGCCACCAGGTTGCACATGCACATTGATTGCAATTTGATTGGTTTGAGTTCCTGAACTGCAAAACAACGCATCTTCTTTACCGAACATCTTAGCCGCAAATTGTTGCAATTCATTAATTGTGGGATCTTCAGAAAAAACATCGTCACCAACAGGAGCAGAAAACATTGCATCCATCATTTCTTTTGATGGTTTGGTCACAGTATCACTTCGAAAATCAATCATATTCTTTAATTTGATGATGAAAATACTGCTTACATGACAAATGCTAGTTGAAATTTATGTTTTTTTGTAAAAAAGAATTCAAATGGACTATTTCATTGTTGCGTTGACAGTCTTAATTGGTGCAGGATTAACCTTCTTTTCTGGCTTTGGACTTGGAACATTGATGTTACCGGTATTCAGTATTTTCTTTCCTCTTCCAGTTGCAATTGGAGCTACGGCCATAGTTCATTTATCGAATAATCTGTTCAAATTTGGTTTGGTTTACAAACACATTAATCTTCCAGTTCTATTTCGATTTGGTTTTCCTGCAGTAATTTTTGCAACTGTTGGTGCTTATTGTCTCGGATTAATTGGTAAAGTTGAATCCCTTCACTCCTATTCTATTGGAGATAAAATAATCGAAATCACTCTTTTAAAAGTCGTAATTGGGTCTTTGATGATTTTTTTCGCTTGGTTTGATTTAGATCCACGCTTCTCAAACTTAAAAATCAAAAAACAATGGATTCCACTTGGTGGCGTGTTAAGTGGCTTTTTTGGTGGAATTTCTGGTCATCAAGGCGCATTTCGATCTGCCTTCTTGAATAAATCAGGCTTGTCGAAGG
>JBIIWQ010000319.1:0-2823 GCA_044338805.1 Crocinitomicaceae bacterium | reverse complement strand
ATTGAAGCTCTTTTAGGTCCTTCAGAAAAAAAATTCGACGCGTTTATCTACCCAAATCCATTAACACCAGAAAGCAGGGTGTTTATAAAAGCACATGAATCCTTGATTCTTTTTGTAGACGTTTTTCGCGCATCTGAAAATGATGCTTTTCGTTCTGGAAGCATTGAACTTGCAACCGGAAATCATCAATTAGACGTGAAACTTTATGATTTTCCAAAAGGAAATTACCAATTGAATCTTCAAGCATCCAATCAATTATCGGTATTGGATTTCACCGTTTAAACAATAAAAACGGGATCCAGAATAACAAATTCCAAATCCCGAATAATAAATTCTAAATTCTAAATCAATTTTATCAGTTTAAAGAAGCAATTTTCTCTTCTAGAATAGCTATTTTACTCAATGCTTCAGACTCTTTTTTGCGTTCCATCACAACAACTTGATCCGGAGCTCCAGCCATGAATTTTTCATTCTGCAATTTCTTCTGAACACTATTCAAGAATCCTTTGGTATAATCTAATTCTTCCTTCAACTTAGCTTTTTCCGCTTCAATGTCAATAGAATCACCAAATGGAATGTAATATTCATTTGAATTTACGATGAATGAATTGGCATTTGAAATTGCTGTTTCAGCATATTCTAACAAAGAAAGATTTCCCATTTTCACAATAACGGAATCAAATGATGAATCAATTTCATTATTCTTTTTAATGAATAAATCCATTTTCACCTTGTTAGCAATGTTATTTTGTTTACGAACATTACGAATATTGATGATTACTTCTTCACCTTTCGTTAATGAATCCAAAACCGCTTGATTCACTGCTTTAACCTTTGGCCATTCAGCAATAATGATATCATCACCATCATTTCTAGTTCGAATTAAATGCCAAATTTCTTCAGCAATAAACGGTGTGAATGGCTGAATTACTTTCAATATTTGCTCAAAGAAATCTTTCGTTGCTTCAATTGTTTTTGAGTCAATTGGTTGCTCATACCCTGGCTTGATCATTTCTAAATACCACGAACAGAAATCATCCCAAACCAACTTGTAAATTGCCATTAAAGCTTCTGAAATACGGAACTTATCGAATAGGTCATTTATAATCGCTAATTCTTGGTTAAACTTAGCATCAAACCATTCAATTGCCTTTACAGATGATTTTGGTTGTTCAATTTCTCTTACATCCCAAGCGCTTACTAAACGATAAGCATTCCATATTTTGTTCGTGAAATTTCTTCCTTGTTCACACTGAGAACTATCAAATGGTAAATCATTTCCTGCAGGAGAAGATATTAAAACGCCCATTCTTACTCCGTCAGCACCATACTTTTCAATCAACTCAATTGGATCAGGCGAATTACCCAATGATTTAGACATTTTACGGCCTAATTTATCGCGTACAATTCCAGTATAGTAAACATTCTTGAACGGAATATCCCCCATATATTCATAACCAGCAATGATCATTCGTGCAACCCAGAAAAACATAATTTCAGGCGCTGTTACCAAATCATTTGTTGGATAATAGTACTTTATCTCCTCATTTCCTGGATTTGTTAAACCATCAAAAACTGAAATTGGCCATAACCAACTTGAGAACCATGTATCCAAAACATCCTCATCTTGCTTCAATTCAGAAATAGAAATAGATCTTCCAGCTTTTACTGTTGCCAATTCCATCGCTTCATCAGCTGTTTTAGCAACAACATAATCCTCAGAACCGGCTCCAAAATACCAAGCTGGAATTTGATGTCCCCACCACAATTGGCGTGAAATACACCAATCTTTGATATTGTCCATCCAATGTTTGTAGGTATTTTTAAATTTATCTGGATGAAATTTGATATTTCCATTCATTACATTCTCCAAAGCTGGCTGCGCCAACTCCTTCATATCCACAAACCATTGTAACGATAATTTCGGCTCGATAACGGCATTTGTACGTTCAGAAAAACCAATTTTATTGATATGATCTTCCGTCTTAACTAAATAACCTTTATCGTATAATTCTTTTTCAATTTGCTTTCGAACTTCAAAACGATCCAAACCATCATAATGCAGCCCTTTTTCATTCAGAGTGCCATTATCATTGAAAATATCAATCGTTTCAAGATTATGTTTTTTTCCTAAATCGTAATCATTTGTATCATGCGCAGGAGTTACTTTCAAACAACCTGTACCAAATTCCATGTCAACATAGTCATCTTGTATGATTGGAATTATTCTATTTGATATTGGAACAATCGCTTGTTTACCATGCAAATGCGTAAATCTTTTATCATTTGGGTTGATACAAATTGCAGAATCACCTAAAATTGTTTCAGGTCGCGTTGTTGCAATTGTCAACCACTGATCATCACTTCCTGCAATCTTATAACGAACGTAAAAGAGCTTTGAATTTACTTCTTTGTGCAAAACCTCTTCATCAGAAACAGCTGTTAGCGCTTCTGGATCCCAGTTTACCATTCGTACACCACGATATATTCTGCCTTTCTTATACAAATCAACAAAAACATCCAATACAGATTCAGAATAACCTGGATCCATTGTAAAACTTGTGCGTTCCCAATCACAAGAAGCACCAAGTTTTTTTAACTGTTCTAAAATGATTCCACCATGCTTGTCTTTCCATTCGAATGCATGTTTCAAGAATTCATCACGTGTTAAATCAGATTTCTTAATTCCTTCTTGACGCAATTTTTGCACTACCTTCGCTTCTGTTGCAATGGATGCATGGTCAGTTCCTGGCACCCAACAAGCATTTTTCCCAAGCATTCGAGCTCGACGAATTAATACATCTTGAATTGTATTATTCAACA
>JBIIWQ010000318.1:0-2824 GCA_044338805.1 Crocinitomicaceae bacterium | reverse complement strand
CCTAATGGTACATCTATGTATTGATCTTGACCTTGTCCACCAGTTTGAAGGTTACCAGAACCATGACCGCCATGACCTGCTTTTATGTGTTTTTTGAATTTCAAATGAAGTAATGTCCAAAGTTGTTTGTTTCCTCGAACAATAATATGTCCACCTCGACCACCATCACCACCATCTGGACCACCTTTCGTAATATATTTTTCACGACGAAAATGCGTCGATCCCGCTCCTCCATTTCCAGAAGTACAGTGAATTTTTACGTAGTCAACAAAATTATCAGAAGCCATAAAGGGATTTTTTACAAAGGTAGGATTATTCAATCAATAAACTAAAAAATGCCAACCTGATATAGGATGGCATTTCAATAAATCGCGTTTATCAGGTTATAACTTATTTATTTCTTGAAATAGACGTTGAGTAATATCATCAATAGAACCAATTCCATTCACAGCTACAAATTTTCCTTGATTTTGGTAAAAAGTCTTAACTGGTGCTGTTTCCTTGTTGTAAACATTGATTCGGTTTTGAATAACTTCAGGATTAGCGTCATCTACTCTTCCACTAACTTCAGCGCGCTTTTTCAATCGTTCTCTCAATTCAACTTCTTCCACTTCAAGAGCCAACATGACGTTAATTTTTGTGTCAATTGATTTCAAAAATGAATCCAAGGCCTCCGCTTGAGCATTTGTTCTTGGAAATCCATCAAAAATAAAACCTTTGGCATTGGGCTGATTCATGACTTCAGAACGCAACATATTAATTGTGACTTCATCTGGAACTAATTGACCTTTGTCCATATAACTTTTAGCCAAAGTTCCCAATTCTGTTTCACCTTTAATATTTGCTCTAAACACATCTCCAGTTGAAAGATGAATGAGTCCATATTTGTCAATCAATCTCTCAGATTGAGTTCCTTTACCTGCTCCTGGAGGTCCAAATAAAACAATATTCAACATACTTTTTGAATGAGGTTAATCCTCTTTTAATTGATATATTTCACGTAAATTTCTGCCCTTTTCATCGTAATCCAAACCATATCCAACAACAAATGCATTCGGTATAGAAAAGCCAACATAATCTGGTGCTTGTTTTCCTAAAAAGGCCGTTGGCTTATATAAAAGTGTGCAAACTTTTACTGACTTCAAACTTTCTGAACCTAAAAGGGTAATTATTTTGTCAATGGTTATTCCAGTATCAACTATGTCTTCTAGAATAATAACATGTTTATTTTCTAAATCAGTATTTAATCCGATTAATTCATCTACCCTGCCCTTTGATGTCGTGCCATGATAAGAACTTACCTTCACAAAGGATATCTCGCAAGGTATTGTAATGGACTTTAATAAATCTGCTGCGAACATAAAAGCACCATTCAAAATCGCAATGAAAGTTATCTCTTGCCCATTATAATCAGCATTTATTCTTTCCGCTAAATCGGAGATTTCTTTCAAAATTTCCTTTTCATGAATAAAGACATCAAATGACTTATCGTTTAATTGAATCACCTATTCGTATTTTTTGAGAAACAAAGGTACTATTTAATTAAAAAATTAACTTAAATTTTTATTCTAAAACTTTCAATCACTCAAAAAAACCCTGCTATCTTTGTTCAATGCAAAAGTTCTGGTATGGAAGCACTGCCCGTTTAGGGATGGTTGGTGGAGGTCAATTAGGCCGAATGTTTATTCAAGAAGCAATTAATTTCAATGTACATGTGCATGTACTAGACTCAGATATTAACGCACCTTGTAAAGAAATTGCACATTCCTTTACACTAGGATCCATAACGGATTATGACGCATTATACCAATTTGGTTTGGACAAAGACACACTGACCGTTGAGATTGAAAATGTAAATATAGAGGCACTTGAAGCACTAGAGAAACTTGGGAAAAAAGTGTTTCCGCAGCCTAGCGTATTGAAAATAATAAAAGACAAAGGAATTCAAAAGCAATTTTATATTGAAAATAACATTCCTACTGCAGGTTTTTGTTTAATTGAATCTTCATCAGAATTGAACAACCATATAGATTTCCTTCCTTGTATGCAAAAATTAACGACAGGTGGATATGATGGAAAAGGTGTTCAAGCATTGAAAACAAAAAATGATTTTGCAAAAGCTTTTATCGGTCCTTCAATTTTGGAAAAAATGATTCCTTTCACAAAAGAGTTATCAATTATAGTTGCCAGAAATGAGCAAGGAGAAATAAAAACATACCCTGCAGTTGAATGCGAATTTAGTGAAGAAGCAAATTTGGTTGAATTCCTTTTCGCACCAGCTGACATTTCAAAAGAAATTGAACATAAAGCAACTGAACTAGCAAAGGAAGTAATTGAGAAACTAGGTATGGTTGGAATATTGGCAGTTGAGCTATTTCTAACGCATGAAGGAGAACTTTTGGTTAATGAAATTGCTCCAAGACCGCACAATAGCGGTCATCATACAATAGAATGTAATGTCACATCGCAATTTGAACAACATTTACGCGCTGTCTTAAATTTGCCATTAGGTTCAACTGATATTCTTCAATCTGGAGCAATGATTAATTTACTTGGAGAAAAAGGATATGAAGGGTCCGTATTTTATGACGGTTTGGAAAAATTTCTGGGATATCCTGGTGTGCATCCGCATATATACGGGAAAGCAATCACTAAGCCTTATAGAAAAATGGGACACGTCACAATTGCAGGGAAATCATTAGAAGAAGTAAAAGAATTAGCAGTAAAAGTTAAAAATAGTATTAAGGTTATTTCTATTTAAAGATTTATTAAATACAGAATAATCTACAATTTTTCTAACCAACATTTTAATTTATTTTTAATT
>JBIIWQ010000317.1:0-2845 GCA_044338805.1 Crocinitomicaceae bacterium | reverse complement strand
TTGGCGATTTAACGGGGTAAAATAACTCTTTCCTAGAAACAGCGAGAGGAATTCTTGGATTTCTCTCCTGTTTTGAAATTTATTTTACCACGCAATCTAAAAGTTGCATTTATTACTTGAATTTAATCAATTTAAATGATAAGAATATTTTTTATTATCCGACAATGACTCATTTCACTTCATTTGCTATTAATCGTCGATAACCCATAGCGTGACTTGCTCCATATTGTCGGATACACACTTGACCATCTTGATTTCCTCCCAAACAAATTATCTCGTTGGTTGAATCATCTTTTCCAAGATAGATAGCAATGTGGCCTTTCCAAGAAGTAGGATTCTCTCTCCAAAATACCACAATATCCCCTGGCTTTGGATTTGTAGTTGCAATCCCCTGCTCTAACCAAGATTTTGCAGTAGCCTTTTTTGAATAGTTCAATCCGGCTTGTTTCGCGCAATAACCGACAAATACGCTACACCAAGCCGACTCATCGGTTTTCATTGAACCATTTCCAGTTTCTTTGAAAAAGTTCAAGATTGTTTTATTATGCTGTTCACCTTTAATTTCTTTGATCCCATAATACTTTCTTGCTTCTTTAATTAAAGGAATTTGTAAAAGTGACGCATCCGAAAAATCGTAACTTGCCAATTCCTGCAAGAACAAATCTGAAGAATTTTCCCAAAATTCACTCGTTGTTAAAGTAATTTCCTTGACAGATTTTGAAGTATTTGAAACGTCTACTTTTGGAGTAATACGTTTTTGTTGACCAATTTTTTTAAAGTAATCTGCAACTTCTGTTTCCTCCTTACCATTATTCTCAATGAAATAATTAATAACCATCCCATTCGCTAATTGCAATGTTAATTTTCCTTTTTTCTCTTTAATTGGAATGGAAACTTTTGTGGTTCCAGCAATCTGTGCAGTTACACTATTATTCAACGGAATAGAATTCCCATAACTTTTATTTATATCATTATACGCTGAAAAAGTTGCCCTTAAACCTGTAATTTGCTGTTCAAATAAAATATCAACTTTTCCATTTGCAACAAGCAATTGTTTTGACGGAAGAAAAGATACATAAGAAGCTCCTCCTTTTAAGTGCTCAACATACGCCAAATCATCAAATTCTGACGAACCAACAGGTTTTTCCAATAATTGATCATCGGATTTAAGTGGTAAATGGGAGTAAATCATAACCGCTGGTGCGACTTTCAACCAACTTTCAGGCATTGACACATCACTTAAAAAGCTATTTGCGTTAAGCTCAACTCGATTCCAAGCGTGCGCTCGACGTTCGAATTTCTGACCTTCACCATGCTTCAAATAACCGCGAATTGATGTGATAGATAAACCGGCAGCCTTTCCCATTTTTGCAATCACTTCAGACAATTGAAGGGAGTTCAAACGGCGCTCTTTTCCTGCAAAATTTTCTATAATTGCTGCATCCGTTGTTTCTTCAGACAAATCAAAAGAGCTTTCTGAATCAATTTCAATTTGTTTTTTAATGAAGTTCACCAAAGTTTGATAATTCACCCATTCGCTATGTCCACCTTTGGTTATTTTTTTAGCTAAATCATCTAAATCAATTTTCGTTTCCACGCCATCATTTCTCACAATTCGTTGAGAAAATGGATCTAAATAAAATGGGGAATTATACTTGTTTTTGTTGACTGCTTTCAATAAAAAGTTTTTTTGCTGAAAAATACTTTGGAAGCGCGATAAGTAAACCTTATTGTCAACAAAGGCAAATGCTTTTTTATACAAATCACTTTTAAATTCCGAAGTTATTTTTGAAAATTCAATTTTTCCTGCTGCCATTGTATAGGTTCCAGTATTCCGTTGAACAATGCTTTCGTGAACAAGTGAAAAATCTTCCTTTCCCTTTTGATAGCTGCGCACTGGAACATAGATTAAATGTTCGAAGGTTTTATCCTGATAGAGACGAATTAGTTCAGTGTTCGCGTTTGACTTAGATGGAACAAAAACATATTTTAAATTTGCCTTGGTGATTTCCCAAGAAAAATGTTTGGCATTTAATGTTCCAATTGAAAAAAACAAACCAATAATTAAAACCATTACTTTTTCCATAATCCATGTTTTTTAGCCGACATTTATAAAAATGTAATGTTTTTCCCATATGATTTTTTGATTGTTTTTGTTAGAACGATTTACATAGAAAAATGTAACACTATTTTGAAAAAAATAGTAAAATCAAAGAATTTATGATCGAAGATTAATACTTTTCTTTTATCAATATCACTAAGTTTTTCATTAGGCAGAGCAAATGCAGTGAAACGAAAAAAAGCCAAACCATTGATAAACAACGATTTGATTCTCTATTTCGTGACCTCAAAGGTCGAAAAATCAAACTTTTATAAGGATTTGGAGAGTGTGCGGGATTTGAAGCTACCGTCGAAAAAAGAGTAAACGATAAAATAGTAGATTATTACCGTATGATACTGATTCCAATATCAATTTTACCGCCCAAATCTTAGTATACGGTATATTTTGTGTTTTTTACCGTTTGATAATTGTAATGTCGTATATTTACAAAAAAGAGTCTAATGTCTAAGTTGCTTTATAATATAAATCCAGATCGAAATAAACCTTGGAATGATTTACCAGAATTGCCAATTCGAAGTGAATTGATAGATTCAATTCCAATATTAAAAAAACTGGGGGACGCTAAAGCAGCACTGGCAAAACTTCAAGGAAGAAGTGTGGTAATCCCTAATCAAGGAATGCTGATTAATTCAATTTGTTTGCAAGAAGCAAAAATATCATCGGAAATCGAAAATATCTTCACAACTGATGATGAGCTTTACAGAGCCTATAGCGACGGGCAAA
>JBIIWQ010000316.1:0-2848 GCA_044338805.1 Crocinitomicaceae bacterium | reverse complement strand
GTAACTGTGATGAGAATGATTTATTACAACAAGTATCAAAATTATCAACGGTTTTTGTTAGACCAGAGATCGCTCCTAAATATGAGTTATTGAATACACCAAATGATTATTCAGTTGCCTTTGCTGCAGATTATGCATTAGACATGATTAATGCGCAAGATGCTTGGGGAATTACACGAGGCGATTCTTCAGTTGTCATTGGTATTTCAGATTCAAACTTTGATTTGAACCATGAAGAGTTGATTGGAAAATATACATATGTAACACCAAGTAACACAAATACAAATTATTATCATGGAACAGCTGTAGCAATAACAGCTGCTGGAAATACAGACAACTTTTTAGGTAAGAGTTCAATTGGATTTAATAGTTCATTACAACTAAGAGGGATGAATTATAATGAATTATTAGCAGCAACCTATTCAGGAGCAAAAGTTGTTAATGTTAGTTGGACTTCTGGTTGTTATGATAATGCCTATGCACAAATGGTAATAGATGAAGTTTATAATAATGGGACAGTTATTGTTGTTGCCGCAGGAAATGGTTCAACATGTGGAGGCGCATCAAATTTAGTTTATCCAGCGGCACATAATCACGTTATTGCAGTTAGCAGTGTAGGTCCATTAAACAATCACGAAAGAACAATAGGAGATGCATCAACAACACACCAACACAATAGTTCAGTAGATCTTTGCGCTCCAGGATATGATGTTGCATTGACAGTATCAGCTGGTTGGTATTTAACTGGTAACGGAACATCATTTGCTACACCATATGTTTCAGGTACAGTAGCTTTAATGTTTGCTGTTAATCCATGTTTGACTCCAGATGACGTTGAAATGATATTAAAACAAACTGCTTTTAATCTTGATTCAATTAATCCTTCATATGCAGGTAACTTAGGAGCAGGTAGATTGGATGCATTTGCTGCAGTTCAGATGGCTTCAACATACAATGTAATGTCAATAACAAGTACATCAAGTTTAGAATGTTCAACTTTTCAACAAGCAATTTCACTTCAAGTTACTGGAGGATATGCTCCATATACAGTTGCATGGAACACGAATGAAACAGGAATGACTATCGCTAATGCACAAGGGAATTTTGAATATACAGCAATAGTTACAGATAGCAACGGTTGTGTTGGACATTATACTACATCTGTTACAGAAATTTCACCATTAACTTTTGATGCACAAATAAACAATGTTAATTGTAATGGAGAATTTTCTGGAAGTATTGAAGTTTCAGTTGCTGGAGGCAATGCTGGTTACTCATACTTATGGTCAACAGGAGAGACTTCAGAGGATTTATATAACCTTGGAACAGGAAACTATCACGTAAATATTTCAGATAGTCGTGGTTGTAACTTGTGGGCAGATTTCACAATCATAGAACCAACAGTTTTAACTGCATCAATAGTTCATCAAAATTTAACACTAGCTACAGTTGGATCAATTGATTTGACAGTAAACGGCGGAACACTTCCATATTCATATTCTTGGAACAATGGAATGACAGGTTCAGAATTATCGAATGTTGCACCAGGCTTCTATGAAGTAGGTATTACAGATGCACATGGTTGTTTAGTTTCAACAAATGTAATTGTATTGGATAATCAAATGACAGCGATTGAAAACACATTAGCTACAATCGTTCCCCCAACAGAATTTTTTAATAATCAAATGGGTATTATTCCAAATGAAGGAACAATGGGAATAAATGAACTAGCTGAACAATCAGTAACAGTTTACCCAAATCCAGCAGTTGGCGTAACACATATTGACTGGAGTGGATTAGAAATAACTTCATTAGAATTAATTGATATGACAGGTCAAATTGTTTCAACAACGGTTGTTACAAGTATTACATCAAATTACGAGTTAAATCAAGAAAGAGCGGGAGAATATTTTGTAAAGATGAATCTTTCAAACGGTAGCTCAGTAGTAAAGAAAGTAACATTTATCTAAGTAATTAGAAGCATAGATACGCGCAAAAAAGAGACAAAATGAGAATCGAGATAATAAGTACATGTATAATTAGTCTATTTCTTTTGGCCGGTCATGAGAATGATTCATTAGAGCTTACCAAAACAAAAACAAGTGCTAAAATAGAATTAACCCAAACCAATGTTGAAATGAATTACATATCTAATGATTTAGATTGTAATCAATAGAGTAAAAAATAGTTGATGTTTAAGTAGTGGTTTACGTCAATTCAGTTTCAAATAAATAGTAGTTTAATGTTTCAAAAAAAAGCCTCAGCTTCAGACCCTGTGGCTTTTTTTATTGCGCTAAACTAGGGTGTAATTATAAAAAAATTAGATGTAACCTTTGTCTTTTGCCCAACTACTTAATTGAGCAGCATCTTGTTCGACTATTTTCTTCGAAATAGCCAAAACTATTCCTTCATAAATAAGACTCCAATCTAATGTTTTAATATGAATTCAGAGTTGAATTAAAAATCAATCTCAGGTAATAGATTATACGTTAAAATTGAGGGAGAATAAATTCTATTACTCAAGAAAAGACACAAAAAAAAGAGAAGACGTTAGCCTTCTCTTTTAATAAAAAGATTAATTGGTATTAATTTTTTTCGAAAGTCAAAATACTTGTTGACTCATCTGTAGATGTTGAACCTCCACTAACAACTACATCTTTAGAGTAGTTTTTCAAGGTTAATTCTTTAGATTTTAATCCGTTAACTTCGAAGCTTCCGAAATCACCCAAAACAATGTTTGTTTTGTTTTTCGCAGCATTTAACCAGTACCAACGGCCATTGATTGTTTCTGAATCACCATTAAAAACTTCAACACTTGTAAATGTTCCGTCTTTAAGGATTTCAACAG
>JBIIWQ010000315.1:0-2850 GCA_044338805.1 Crocinitomicaceae bacterium | reverse complement strand
TCATTGATTTAAATGCATCAGACGGTAAATACTCACGCATTACTTCCCTGTGAAAAACATTTTTACCAAATAAATCAGAAATTCGCCCATCATAATCGATGTGTTTTGGCGTTCTATTCAATACATCTTGATACGCTTGCTGTCTTTTTGTTGCCATAAAATTATTTTTTTTGACAAATCTAGCACTTTTTAAGGGGGTCATATTCAAAAAAACATGCTTTTTTATCAACAACCCCCTATTTAAATCAAACAAATTAAAATATTTGTCATATTATTTCAAGAAATGAGAGAAATCAATTGATTAAAACATGGTTATTCGTATTGTTTTCTTTAGATTATTTTTGTCATGGTTTTTTATCAAAAACACATGCCAAAACTAAATTTCAATTATTGTTCCACGACGGATTACATCCGTCGTTACAAACATTTCACTCCTCTGGAGTTTTATGAGGGAAACAAACGAATAAACATAATAATAAAATGCATTTTTATAAGAAATCATTCTTTATGAAGTCAATTTTAAAACTTCTATTCATTCTATTTTTCAGTTCATGTTTTGCACAACAAGATACAATTGTGATTCTTTATCCTAAGAATCCTGAATTAATGGATATTAGAGAAAATGACACACTTTTTATTCAAAGTCCGATGGATGGTCAAATTCTTTTTGGAACAATGGCTTTGCCTCTCACATCATCACAAACTGCTCTTTGGAGTTATTCTGGATTAAGACTTGAATCCATGGTTGGTTCTGACTGTAATAACCACGATGAGGATAAAATGTCATCGGATAAAATAGAATCTGTCAGGAAAAATGACTCAACTTGGATTTTTTCAATTCAAATCACATCTAATTGTTGTCATAAATTTTTAGGTGATGCTTCACTCGAAAAAGATTCGATCATTAACTTGTCTTTTATCGGATATGGTGGTGGGTGTGCGTGCAATTGTTGCTTCGGTCTTACATACACATTTTCAAAGGAAAATGAAGCATATTTTCAAGATTACAAATGGGTCATGATAAATGGAGACGAGCGAACACTTTTTAGGATAAAAGATTAATTTTCAATTAAATCAAAAATCAATTCTGAACAGTTTTCTGGAGCGAAATAAATATTTGCAATTTCTAACAAATCTTCTGCTGTTAATTTATCAATTCCATCAAAAATTTCTTGTATCGTGTCAATTTGATTGAACAGTAACAAACTTTTACCTAAACCCAGCATCAACCCAGAATTACTGTCCAAACCTAATGCAAATTGCCCTTTCAATTGCTCCTTTGCCCTATTCAATTGTAACACACCCAATTTCTTGGTGCGAAGGATTTTCAGCTCTTTATGTATCAGTGCAATTGATCTATTGATATATTTTTGATCTGTTCCTAAGTAAACACTCCAAAAGCCCGTATCAGCATAAGAAGTGTAATTTGCTTCAACATTATAGGAATAACCGTATTTTTCACGAATGGAAAGTGTCAACCTTGAATTTAATGCAGGTCCACCAAGAATATTTGCTAAAAGCACCATTCCTTTTCGATGTTCATCCTTATAATTGGGTGCAATTCCACCAACAATTGCATGAACTTGATAATTAGCTTCTTTTGTTCGGATTTTAAACGCAGGTAATTTTTGGTATTTTTCAATTAATGGTTGATGATTTCCTTTTGGACAATTCTTAAAATCTTCTTCTAATATTTTTTCCAATTTATTTTTAGAAATATCGCCTACAAATGAAATCACCATATTATCAGCTGTAAAAAACCGATTCACATAATCAATCAAATTTTCCCTGGTAAATCCTTGAACATTTTCTTTCGTACCAAGAATATTATTTCCTAGCGTATGTCCTTTAAATAAATGCGCTTCGAAATCATCAAATATTTTGTCGCTGGTACTATCCAAATAGGAATTTATTTCATCGATGATAATATCCTTTTCTTTTTGAATCTCTTTCTGAGGAAAGGTTGAATTCAAGGTAATATCAGCTAATAATTCAGACGCTCTTCGAATGTGTTCTTTTGTAAAGGATGCATAAACACAGATTTCTTCTTTTGCAGTATAGGCATTTAATTCGCCGCCGACAGAATCTAATCGCGATAAAACGTGAAATGCCTTGCGTTTTTTTGTGCCTTTAAAAATGCAATGTTCTAAAAAATGGGCTAATCCATCTTCTTTGTCTTTTTCAAAACGAGAACCACCTAAAACCGTTATTCCTAAATGTGCAACTTGTGATGGCGCATGCAAATACACGACACGAATTCCGTTTGAAAGGTTGAAAATAACTGGTTTTATTTCATACATGGATTAAGGATTCTTTCTGTAGATTTTCCAACTTGAACCAATCAGCTCAAAAACAATTCTATCATGCAAACGTGAAGGTCTTCCTTGCCAAAATTCAATTTCTATTGGCCGGATCAGATAACCGCCCCAATGTGGTGGTCGCGGAACATCATTTGGATATTTCAAAGCCAACTCATGAACACGGTCTTCCAATTCTTTTCTAGAAGATAATTTTTCACTTTGATGAGATGCCCAAGCACCAATTTTACTTCCCCAAGGACGTGATTGAAAATAAGTATCGCTCATTTCTTCTGGAACTTTTTCAACGTCACCAATAATTCGAATTTGTCGTTCCAATCCAGGCCAAAAAATCATCGCTTGAACTTTCGGATTTGCCTCAATATCTTTTCCTTTAGAACTCGAGTAATTGGTATAAAAAACTATTCCCTCTGCAATTAATTCTTTTAAATAAACGATTCTAGAATGCGGATAACCATTTAAACCGATTGTTGAAATTGACATTGCATTGGGTTCAGAAACCTGGCGTTCAATTGCTTCACGCAACCATTTC
>JBIIWQ010000314.1:0-2851 GCA_044338805.1 Crocinitomicaceae bacterium | reverse complement strand
TCCATTTCCTTGACTTGCCGATGCGGCAATTGGAGTAGTTGCGTTTTCAGTTTTAACAGTTGTTTCAGCTTTTGCAACTGCTGCTTGAGATGTTGGTTTGTTTTCAACATAGTCAAGAATATCTTTTTTCGTTACACGACCTCCTTGTCCAGTTCCGTTTAAAACTTCTAATTCAGACATTGAAACACCTTCTTTTTCTGCAATACTGCGAACAAGCGGTGAATAAAATTTTCCAGAAGGGCCATTTTTATCAATAGTGTCAGATGTTTCATTTGTAACTGCTGGAATTGCTTGAATTGAATTGTTTTTGTCTGAAACAGCTGCTACCGCGATGTTAGATTCTTTTTCAGGTTCTGCAATCGATGCGTTTCCATCAGTTGAGATTAATGCAATAACATCACCAACCTGAGCAACTTGATCTTTTTCGAAAAATTGTTTGATTAAAATTCCTCCAGCTTCAGACGGCAATTCATTATCAACTTTATCTGTAGCAACTTCAACTAATGGCTCATCAATTTCAACGGTGTCACCGATGTTCTTTAACCAATTTGTAATTGTTGCTTCTGTTACGCTTTCCCCCATCTTCGGGAGTCTAATTTCAATTTGTGCCATGTGAAAAAGGATATTTTACTTTTTTTATCGCCACAAAAATACAGTAAAAAACGTTTTGAACAAAGGTAATTTTTCAATTATCTATCAAGCTTTTTCCATGCTTTAATAAGTATACCTAAATCTTTCTGAATTGAATAATCTCTCGCATAGATCAAATTTAATTTATCTGTCAACGATTCATCCAGAAAAGATAAGCTATCAGTAGGATTTAGAACGCCTCCTTTAATTCTCGGAAGTTGATTTGAAGCGTTATTTTTGGATATTAAATAACCAATAATTGAAATTTTACCGATAAAAACCGAAAATATATTTCGAACAAATTGCTTTTTATTTTTAAAAGTAAAAATGAACACAGGTAGTGATAGTATGAAAATGAAGGCCACTAAAAAGTCAAAAGTTCTTTTAGATCGAATATTTTGAGATTTTGTAATGGAATTTAAATCCAAAACATATAAATCTCCTGCGGTTTCAATTGAATTACTGCCAATTAGCGATAAGCTATCTGGTTGGGCAATTTTGAAATCAATGCTTGAGGACTCAATAAGTGACATCCAATGAATAATTGATTGCGCTGTTGTGTCTTTAGCACAAAAAACGATTTCGTTTATTTCATGAATATATGTTATTTGATCCAATTGATTTAACGTTCCAATAGCTCCCGTTTCTTTTATTTCATCAAGTGAAACATGCAAAATGAGGTCAATTTTCTCATTCGTTTGTCTTAAAATTTCACTGACGCGATCAAACTCTTCTTTATGACCAACAATAGCGAATTTTTTATTCTTTTTCTGAACAAGATTGAATTTATTACCAATAAAAAAGTGAAGAAAAATTCTTGATAATGAATAATAGATAATAATCCATGCTGTTCCAGCTAAAATATATAATCTTGAAAATTGCCATTCTTTAGGAAGTAAGGCATAGAAAACTAAAATAATAAGTGTGCCAATAAGTGCACCTCTTAAAAACTTAAAAAATTTAATTGGATTATCATAACCTCCATTAAATAAAGTGCTTAACATCCATGTAATGGTGTAAGTGGGTATGGCGATTTCTAATAAATTTTCTGGAAAGTCAATATTGCTTATTTTCCATTGATTCGTTAATGCAAACAAACCAATTACAATGAGTAGAAAATCCACTAGAGGTAAAAATGCTCCTTTAATGAACCGTGAAGAGATTGCTAAAAAGGCTCTGAAATAAATTGCGGCATTGATTAAAAATGAAAAAAGTTTCGCGTTTTTTTGTGAGAAATGCTTTTCGGCAAAAATGATCATTGCACGGTAAAAAACAAAAACATAATTAACACTACTTTTTTTGGTGCTTTCTCCTTTGTAATGAATGATGCGCGTTTCAGGAAAGTAATAATTTTTATAGCCTCCTTTTTGAATACGGTATGACAAGTCAATATCTTCTCCATACATGAAAAAGGCTTCATCCAACAAGCCAACTTTATCTAATGCTTCGGATCTCATCAACATGAAAGCGCCACTTAAAATATCGATTTCATTCGTCTCAAATTCACTTAAATGACCAGCATGATATTGCCCGAATTTTTTAGATTTCGGAAATATTTTTGACAATCCAAAAATTTTGTAAAAAGCTACTTTTGGAGTTGGTAATCCTCGCTTCGATTCTGGGAAAAACTTTCCTTTTCCATCTAACATGCGAACTCCTAATCCGCCTGCTTCAGGATGATTATCCATAAAGTCAATCACTTTTGAGAATGTATCTTCTTCCACAACAGTATCTGGATTTAAGAGTAAAATATACTCAGCATCTGATAATAAAATGGCTTGATTATTTGCTTTTGAAAAACCTTTGTTGTCTTTGTTCGCAATTAAATTATAGTGAGGAAATTTTCTTTCAACCATATCGACAGAGCCATCTATCGAATTATTGTCTACGACAAAAACTTGCCCATTGATATTATTTAAGGCTTTTTGAACAGAATTTAAACATTGCTCAAGAAAGAACTCAACATTATAATTTACAATAATTACTGATATTTTAAACGACTTTTTCTTACTCAATGGTTTCATTTTTAATTGCAATGCAAGAAATTTCAATCGTCACATCCAACGGTAGTTTTGAAACTTGAACTGTTTCACGTGCAGGAGGAATATCATTAAAATAACTACCATACACAACATTCATTTCGGCAAAATCATCCATGCTTTTCAAGAAAATACTGCACTTTACTATATCATTAAGCGTCATTCCTGCCTCCGTTAAAAGT
>JBIIWQ010000313.1:0-2864 GCA_044338805.1 Crocinitomicaceae bacterium | reverse complement strand
CAGATGGTTTTATTGCTTCTTTTACACGAGCAATTTCATCCATCATTTGCTCATCGATAGCTAAACGTCCTGCAGTATCGACAATAACAACATTAAATCCTTTGCTTCTAGCATATATGATTGCTGCTTTAGCTATTTTTACAGGATCTTTTTCCTCTTTGTTGGCATATACTTCAACAGAAAGTTGTTCTCCTAAAACTTGTAATTGGTCAATCGCAGCAGGACGATACACATCACATGCAACCAAAAGAACGTTTTTTCCTTTCTTCGTTTTAAGATAGTTTGCTAATTTTCCAGAGAAAGTAGTTTTACCAGAACCTTGAAGACCAGACATCAAAATGATTCCTGGATTTCCAGAAATATTGATTTCCGCTTCATTTCCACCCATTAATTCAATCAACTCTTCATGGCAAATTTTCACCATCAATTGTCCTGGAGAAACGGATTTAAGTACATCTCTACCTAAAGCTTTTTCTTTAACAGTATTTGTAAATTCTTTAGCCGTATTGAAATTAACATCGGCATCCAATAAAGCACGGCGTACTTCTTTTAATGATTCAGCAACATTAATTTCTGTTATTTGACCATGTCCTTTAAGAACTTTAAACGCTTTCTCAAATTTATCGGTAAGATTTTCAAACATTGTATTTCGATTTTATTGAATGCAAAAGTAGGGATAAAAGCAACGAAATGCAAGAGATTATACAGTCAAATAAGTCTGAAATCTTGTATTACTTTTCGAAATATAATTGATAGAATTACTCTTGAATAATCACCTTTTTGAGATTCAGTTTACTGTTTTTTCGACTGTATGCAAAATACACAATCAAACCAAGAATTAACCAAAGGCCAAAGCCTATCCAGTTTGAGATACCCAATTCACTCATCATATACAAACAGCTTACCAATCCTAACATCGGAATTAATGATAAGTTATGTGTAATAGAAAAGTAAGTCAGCAAAATCACTATTAAAAAGAAAATATAAGTTGGGATTTTGTGAGAGAATAGAGCAAATCCTGATTCATACATAGCAGATTCACTTAGCTCTAGTTTTTTCAAAGTTGTCAGGTATTTATCATCCTCTAAAGAACTCAAATAAATTTCAACATCTTGGTCATTATTCATAAACTCAGTAGAATCTGAAATCATTAAATTCCCTTTAATAGCATCAATTTCTTTTGTATCAATTGAAGTCAATAATTCTGTAGGTTGCTTCAATTCCTTTTCATTTGTTAAGAATTTCATTGTTGCATCTTTGTTGTAAGTAAAAGAAAAAATAATTGTCCCAATCAGTAAAAACGGCATAACATATTTACCATTTACATAAGGCGTTTTAAATTTACCTCTAGGAATATCTTTTTTATTTTGAAGGACCAATACTCCTGCGCAAACTACAACAAAAGCGAACAACGTACCAATACTGCATAAATCTGTTACCATTGTTAAATTCAAAAATAAAGCTGGAATTGCCACAACAAAACCAACAACGATTGTTGCAAAAGAAGGAGTTTTAAAGCGTGGGTGAATTTTGGAGAATTTCTTTGGCAGCAAACCATCTCTACTCATGCTCATCCAAATACGAGGCTGCCCCATTTGGAATACTAATAAAACACTTGCCATCGCAACAATTGCACTAACAGCTATGATTCCCGACATCCATTTTAAATCCAATTTATCGAAAACAAACGCTAAAGGATCTCCAACATTTAAATCGCTGTAACTTACCATTCCAGTCAAAATCAAGGCAATAATAATGTAAAGAACGGTGCAAATTATTATTGCCCACATCATTCCTCTTGGTAAATCTCTTTGTGGATCCTTGCATTCTTCTGCAGTAGTTGAAATAGCGTCAAAACCAATGTATGCAAAGAATACAGCAGAAACACCTTTTAAAATTCCAGAAATACCGTTCGGTGCAAAAGGATTCCAATTTCCCGAATCTACATAAAATATTCCGACAGAAATAACCAAAAGTATAATTGCTAGCTTAATAACAACCATCATGTTGGTGGCATTTCGAGATTCTTTCATTCCACGATAAACTAACCATGTTATGAGGATAATAATCATTAACGCTGGTAAATCTGCAACAAAATGAAACGACCCGATAGTTGGAGATGTTTTCCATGCAGTATAGGCGTGTTGGATATTCAATTCTAAATTCTCAAATAATTTGCCGCTTTTCATGAGGCTAACAGCTTTGTCATGGCCATTATAAGCTGTGAAATAATCCATTTGAACCCATTGAGGTAAGTGAATACCATTTTTAAAACCTAAAAAAGGAATTTTGAGATTCGAAAGAAAACCAGTAAAATAATCACTCCACGAAATTGCTACGGTAATATTTCCGATTGCATATTCCATAATCAAAGCCCAACCAATAATCCATGCGATAATTTCACCAAAAGCGACATAAGAATAAGTATACGCACTTCCAGAAACAGGAACCATCGATGCAAATTCAGCATAAGCAAATGCTGCAAAGCCACATGCTAATGCCGTAAATAAGAATAAGAAAATAACGGCTGGACCACCGTCAAAACTAGCTTTCCCAATCGTACTGAAAATCCCCGCTCCTATAATTGCGGCAATTCCAAAAGCTGCTAAATCGCGCACACCTAAATGTTTGCCAAGTGAACCATGTGCACCTTCTGCATTGTCTTTCTCAACTTGATTTAAAATATCTTGAACATTCTTTTTTCTAAACAAACTCTTAAAGCTCATACTGATATTGGTTTTCTTTTGAAATACTTGGGTCTAAAAATAGAAAAATATAATAACATCAATTCACAATTCATTTTAAACACATAGAAACGTAGGTCACATAGGAATATCACAACATACAATTAAAAAATCCAACCA
>JBIIWQ010000312.1:0-2872 GCA_044338805.1 Crocinitomicaceae bacterium | reverse complement strand
TTCTCTATTCTCTTGATAAACCAATCATAATTACATTTCATACTGTTCTGCCAGATCCTAACGAAAAAAGAAAACATCTTATAAATTCTATCGTTGCAGTTTCAAGTGGAATAATTGTAATGACAAAAAATTCGAAAGAGATTTTAGAGAAAGACTATCTTATTTCAAAAGAAAGAATTACCGTTATTCAACATGGAACACACCTCGTTAATACTGCTGTAAAAGAAGATCTTAAGTTGCAATATAAGCATCAAGACACAATCATTTTTTCTACGTTTGGATTGTTGAGTTCCGGAAAAAGTATTGAAACTGCGCTATATGCTTTATCATATGTTATTCAAAAAAATCCAAATGTTATATATTATATTCTTGGCAAAACACATCCGGAAATTGTAAAAAAAGAAGGTGAAAAATACAGGGAATTCCTTGAAAAGGAGGTTATTGATCTGGGATTAGAAAATAACGTAATTTTTATAAATAGGTATTTATCATTAGACGATTTAATTGAATATTTACAACTTACCGATGTATATCTTTTCACCTCAAAAGACCCATTTCAAGCCGTAAGTGGCACGTTTTCATATGCAATGGGTTCAGCATGTCCGATAATTTCAACTCCAATTCCACATGCAATCGAAATGTTAAAAGATAATGCAGGAATAATTGTGGATTTTCAAAATTCAGAACAACTTTCAATAAGTATGGAAGAATTAATTTCTAACGAAACTAAAAGAAAAGAAATGAGCTTAAATGCATTGCGCGATATTCGATCCTCAGCTTGGCAAAATTCGGCAATTGCGCATTCAAAACTATTCAATGAATTACTTTCAAATGAAAGTGATTTGAATTATTCAATTCCTGAAATTTCACTCAATCAGATTAAGCGATTAACAACAAAAAAAGGTATTATTCAGTTTTCAAAGCAAATTCATCCTGATATCCATTCTGGTTTCACACTTGATGATAATGCAAGAGCACTCATTGCATTAACAAAACATTATGCGTTAACAAACGATATGAATGATATCCAGTTGATTAAAATTTATTTAGATTTCATCGAATATACTCAAATGACAGATGGAACCTTTTTAAACTATGTTGATAGCAACGGTAATTATCATGATCAAAATAAAGCTGTTAATTTAGAAGATTCTTTAGGAAGGGCTATTTGGGCTCTTGGAGAATTCATTTCTCATGGGTATTTATTCAACGATTTATTAAATTCTAGAGCTCAAAGAATGGTCCGAAGATCATTAAATGAAATTCAAAAACTACAATCTCCGCGAGCTATAGCGTTTTCATTGAAAGGATTATATTTTTACAATTCAGAGATTCAATCTCTAGCAATTACGGAAGTCATAACCAAGCTTGCTGACACATTACTTCTAAAATATTATAATTCGTATGAAAAGGATTGGTATTGGTTTGAAAATTCCCTGACATATGCAAACAGCGTTATTCCTGAAGCACTGCTTTATGCAAACCTTGCAACTGGTGATTATCGATACAAAGAAACGGCCAAATTGTCATTTGATTTTTTATTGTCGTTTACAATGAATAACAAGAAAATCAAAGTGATTTCTAACCAAGGCTGGCATACAAAAGGAAATGAGTCTAATAATTTCGGTGAACAACCAATTGATGTTGCCTATACGATACTCTCACTTGATATTTTTTATGAAGTATTTAAATTACCCGAATACAGAAACAATATGATTCATGCATTTGGATGGTTTCATGGAAACAATCATTTAGACCAAATCATTTACAATCCAGTTACAGGAGGTTGTCACGATGGTTTGGAAGAACGCAATGTCAATTTAAATCAAGGGGCTGAATCAAGTATTTGTTACTTGCTTGCTCGTTTGACAATGCAAAAGTACGTGGATGTTGAACCAAAAACTCTTGTTATATTGAAAAAGCAGGATTTTAATGCAATTGAATTCAAAACACTTCTACCAACCAAAATTTTTTCCAATGCAATCTAAATCTTGCGGTTTAATTCTAGTTAAACAATTAGACGCAATCCATCTTCATCGAAGATTAATAA
This sequence comes from Crocinitomicaceae bacterium, assembly GCA_044338805.1. Classification (GTDB taxonomy): domain Bacteria; phylum Bacteroidota; class Bacteroidia; order Flavobacteriales_D; family Crocinitomicaceae; genus M0103. The sequence goes on along the minus strand of JBIIWQ010000312.1, from coordinate 822 downwards.
TTATTGATTTAAATGTAATTTGAACAATTCAGCGCAGGCCTTTGCATCACTCAATGCATCATGGTATTACAAAGTAATTCCATGCTCGGCGCACAATATGTTCAATTTCCAGTTTCTTTTCTAATCTTTTGTGCTGGAGTCTCTTCTTTTTGCATAAGGCTCAATGGGTTTTCTTTAGGATATTTCCAGTCCAAATTACCATATTTTCTTAACCAAAACAAAACAGTACTTTTCCTTGAATTCCATAGATTTCTTGAACTTGTTTTTAGGTTAATTAGCCTTTTTCAACCTGCGATATCCCAGCTAATTTAAAAGGCATGTTGTAATCTTGCTGACTACGTTTTTTCTTAGTGAAATCTTACATTTCCATAATAAGTCAACTTTATTTTAGGACGGGTCACTTAAATAACGTACAATCGTAAACAATCGTTTTATGATTAAATTTAGCAAATTGAAAATCAGTACTTACGACTAATTACGATTGTTTTTAATTGTAAAATTTAATTACGGCCGTAAACGACCAGTTATAATTGTTTACGTTCGTTTTTAGTCTTTTTTTGAGTCAAAAAAATTATGGATTAAGTATAATTGGATTATCTGCTAAAATTTCTTTAAGGTTGATTATCACTTATTAAAGTATATTTTTTCTTGCCTGCTTTGTGAAATTTGGAGCAACTTAATATTTTAGTTAACTGAATACAAGAAGATTGTGTATTTTTTCTTTAACTTGTTTTATTACTCATTAAATTCAAGTAATAAATGCAACTTTTAGATTGCGTGGTAAAATAAATTTCAAAACAGGAGAGAAATCCAAGAATTCCT
>JBIIWQ010000310.1:0-2883 GCA_044338805.1 Crocinitomicaceae bacterium | reverse complement strand
TCCTTTTTAAAGCTTAAAATCTAGATTCTATTTTTTAGAGTTTATTGGTTTCTTACTTTTCATAACATTGAATCCTACACTTACACCGACCATTCCTCCTCCTTTTCTTGAAGAATAAAATACATTTACTGGAATATTTAACGATCCAGCTCTAAACGTTCTACCGATTGCCATAACGAACATTGTGCTTATTGCCAAATCACCTCTTGTGTCTGCATGTTTACTACTCAAATTATATTTAGAATTGATTTCTGTCAAAGTTTTCATTGTTCCATCCGTTTTAAAAAAACTTGGATGTTGGGTTGGATCCAAAGATTCTTTAGCCGCATAAGAAGTCCAATCCTCATTGTTAAAATAGGTGTCTTTATCGCCAAATGTACCTTCTGAGTCAAAAAATCCATTCGTTACTTTTTTCAAACCGAAACCTGGTCCAAAACCAAATTCCCATCCTGCCTTACCGAATCTAAAGCCATTCATAATGGTTGCCGTTGGAATAAATTGACCTTGTTCTAAACCTGAAACATTAAAAACCCCTTCAATTAACGCTGAAAAATTTTCCGTTCCAACATACTGTCCTTCAACTTGATATCCAATCATACTGATTCCTGGGAAAATATCTAAACCACCACGATCTGTTGAACGTGTTGCAAATTCAGCTAAGCTTCCAACCATGTATGCGTATCCAACTCGAGGTCCAGAATTGTTTACTTTTCCAACATTATTAGAGGTAATTAGCTCATTTTTAAATTTCAAGCGATCAACAAGTTCTTTTTGGGATTCAATTCCATGCATTTCATTCAATAAAATTTCCGTCATGCGCTGCAATTCTGGCTCTTGATTATCGAATTCCTTTGTTCCAGTTTTAAAAATCAAATTGTTCTTCGCATCAATTATTTTAATTGTTAAAACAATTTTATCGCCTAAAGCATCATAACTGCCAGAAACAGTATAATCAACATTCAATTCCTTGCCTAATTCTACTAAGCAGGATTTGCTGACACAATTATTTAAAAACTCAGGATTTTTCTTGTAGGCATCTGCCATGTCAAATTCGTCATAGACAGTGTAAATATTCAGTTTAATTAATTCTAAGCGAATCAATTTAGATGCAATTGTTGGCGTTGCAAATAAACCATTAACACTTGGGTTTGTTACTGCAATTGATGGTTTTGTTTGTGCGAAAGTTGTGCTCACACAACCCATAATTAAGGCTAAATTGTAAATTACTTTTTTCATGATTTTTAGTTTTTGATTATTATTTCTTTTATGATTTAACGTGATTTTCAAAAGTTTTTTAATATTACGGCAAGCCATACAACTATTCCAGCTCCCATTCCTGCCAAGGAACCTCCTAATGTTTTTAAGGATCTTTTCTTTTGTATTCCCTTTTTTACAGCTTTGATTTCTTCTTTGGAAGCGTTAGGGTGTTCAGTAATATAATTTGCAACATATAATTGCGACCTTGGAGTTGGAAGAACAGAGAATATCATATTCACAGGTAAAGCGAATACGAGAAAAACTCCTCCAGTCAAAAATGATCCAATAAATGCAACAGGAGGTACATAGTTCTTTTTTGTAATATATTCTAACTGACTTAAATTAAGCGGATTACTTTGTTCAATTATTATTTGTTCTGAAGCTATCTTTTCAGTTTTTGTAACGATTACATTAGAACTGGTGTCGACTTCAATTACTAATTGATTGACGCTATTTACCGTCGAATCAACTTTTACTATTGGAGTTTCAGAAATTAAAATAATCTCAGTTGAATCAATGCTCGATGTAATTGGTTTTGGTTGTTCTTTTTTAGTTGTTTCCCACGGATTTTCTTTGGATTGATTCTCCCAAGGATTCGTTTGTGCGAAAACTTGAATAGTACAACTTGAAAAAGCAAGAACTAATAAAAGAGCATTGAATACTTTTTGAAACTTGAAATTAACACGTACATTTTTCATAACATTTGCTTTTCGTTAAGACAAATGTACATGCAGAAGAAGGCAAGATGTTAACTGAATAGCGTAAGTAAAATATTGTTACTTGCGAAAAACGCAAATGAATAAGTAGGAAAGAATAAGTGGGAATTAACTATTAGAGACTTCTAAATCTGCTTCAATTTTTTTTCTGTAACCATTGATCATGCTTTTTACTTGAGAAAAGTAATTGTTTCTATCCTTCTCATTTACAGTGCTAATCATACTTGAATTGGCTATTTGTTTCGAAAGCACACTTTCACTATCAGAAACATACACTTGATCTGTGGTATGCAGTGTATTCATGATATTATGTGCAATAAAAAGGCCCGAGTAATCGTCTGTTTTATAAAAGACAGTGGTTGTTGCATTCAAGGTTTCATTGTGATACATTTCAAAATCATTTCCAGAGGCTGGAGCTTGGGTAGCGTATAAAAACTTTTTTCCTTGTGCAGCTTGATCTTTTAAATGATCTACAAATTTATCTAAGTTATCTAAAAGGAATAATGCATATTCTGGTTCTTGAAAATGTTGCGCATTGAAGTAATAATAGATTTCTCGCGTAAAGCCCCGCAATAATTCTGGATCATAAATTTCTCTTGAGGGAATGGAATTATAAATGCGCAATACTTCTTTTCCGATTGCGAACGATTGTTCCGAAACCTTTTCATGTTGAAAAAGCTGATTTTTATATTTCTCGATTTGCAGATGTGTTTTAGCCCAAAAAAACAATTTGAAGCGCACCAAATGCGGAAAATTTAATAATTGCAGAAAAGGTGTGTTATTAACTGAAATGGTAAGCTGAGGGTTTTTCTGTTTTTTCAAATGGACAACACTATCAAGCATGCTTTGTAAATAGGAATCCATACTCACATCAAACGCTGAGAAAGCTTGAAAATCAAAAACTAGCTTG